>NZ_JBEXKC010000045.1:8229-68427 GCF_040609475.1 Streptomyces sp. NPDC004667
CCCGCTCGTCGTAGTGGGCCGCGTCGGGGGCGGCCCCCCCGGCCCGCTTGCGCCCGGCCCCCGGCCCCGGGGGTACTCCCCCGGGGCCGGCGCCCGTGGCGGGGTCGGGGTGGTGCGGTGCCCCGGTACGGGGGCGTGGCCCGGGACGCGCTTCAGCGCTGCGACAGCTCCGAGGGTGCCTCCTGGACCGTCCAGCCGTTGCCGTCCGGGTCCTCGAACGACATGAAGGAGTTCCAGGTCTCGCCCTTGCCGTCCGCCCAGCCCGTCGCGCCGATGTGGCGGACCGGGGAGACGTCCACCCCCCGGGCCACGAGTTCCGCCCGGGCCGCCTCGATGTCCGTGACGCAGAGCTGCAGGCCCTGGAGCGTGCCCGGAGCCATCGCCTTCGTGCCGGGGGCGGCGGGCATGCCCTGGAGCATGGCGATCGAACAGCGGGAGCCCGGCGGGGTGAGCTGGATGACGCGCACCCCGGGCGCCACCTCACTGTCGAGGTCGACGGTGAAGCCGGCCTTGTCGGCGTAGAACTCCTTCGCCCGGTCCATGTCGGTCACGGGGACCGGAACCACTTCCAGCGTCCAGTTCACGGGGATCTCCTCACGCGCGTGTGTCGGTCGGCGCTGTCGCCGGGGGGCCGCATCGGGTCCAGCCTCGCGCAGCGGGCGGCGGACGCGCACGCCGCAACGCCCTTACCCGGGAGGGGAGAAGCGGGAGGGGAGGGACGCCGGTGGTCACGATTGGGTGGAGACCCCCACAGAACCGGATGTCCGTTCCTATGATGTTGCTCCTTTAACCAAATCCAGAGGGTCAACTTCGGGTGGGGGCACGGATGTACAGCGCGAACAGCGACCGGGACAGAGCAAAGACGACGGCGAACGGCCGCGGGGCGGGGCGGCGGGCTGGGAGGATCCGGCTCGCGTTCGTCGGCCTGTTGGCGGCGGGCGTCGCCGTCGCCTGCGGACCCGCGGAGGGCAGCGGTCCCGCCGTGAGACCGCCGGCCCCCGCCTCGGCGTCCCCGACGACGACCCCCTCCCCCACCGCGTCCCCGACGCCGACGCCGTCGATGACGGCGACGGCCCTGCCGAGCCCGTCCGCCACCACCGCCGGCCCGGACGCCAAGGCCCCCGTCGCCCCCACCCCGACCCGGGCCGCCACCCAGCCCGCACCGAAGCCGACGACGAAGGCGCCGACCACGGCCCCGGAGGAGCCCGCGAAGGCCGACTGCGAGATCGTCTCCAACGCGGGCAACTGCTACAACGCGGGCCAGTTCTGCCGCAAGGCCGACGTGGGACGCTCCACGCACGCCGGGAACGGCCGCATGATCCACTGCCGGCAGGACGGCAGCCAGCCGCGCTGGGGCTACTGAGCCCGGCCCCGGCGGCGGTCCGGCCCCGGACCGCCGCCGGGATGAGGACCCGTCAGAGCTGCCCGTGCACTCCGGGGAATCCGCTACCAGGCCCACCGGGTCCCGGGGGACGATCGGCCCATGAACGAGATCATCCTGATGTCCGACCCCAGGGTCGCGGCCGTCCCCGTGGCCGAATGCGGCGAACGGCTCGTGGACGTGCGCGCCGGGGGCTCCTTACTGGTCGATTCCCGCAAGCAGGACCCCGACGGGGCCTTCGCCCGGCTCCGCGAGGGCGTACTCGACCGCCTCCTCACGGCGCAGCGCGCCCTGCCCGAGGGAATCCGGCTGCTGTTCGTCGAGGGGTACCGGCCCCCCGCGCTCCAGCGCCGGTACTTCGAGGAGTACGCCGCCGCCCTGAGGTGGCAGCACCCCGACTGGTCCCCCGAGCGGGTCCACACCGCAGCGAGCCGCTACGTCTCCCCGCCCGGCATCGCCCCCCACAGCGCCGGCGCGGCGGTGGACCTGACCCTCGCCGACGACGGCGGACGGGAACTCGATCTCGGTACCCGGATGAACGCGAGTCCGGAGGAGAGCGGGGCGCCTGCTACACGGACGCCCCCGGCATCACGGCGGCCGCCCGCGCCCACCGCGCGATCCTCGGGGCCGCCCTGTCGGCGGCGGGCCTGGTGAACTATCCCACGGAGTGGTGGCACTGGTCGTACGGAGACCGCTACTGGGCCCTGGCCACGGGCGCCGCCTCGGCCCCCTACGGCCCCCACGGGCAGGCGTAGACCACCGGCGGGCTCCCGTCCGGGCGCAGCGGCCGGAGCGCCGCGGGTCCGCCGCTGCCGCCCGACCGGGTTCCGAATCGCCCGGACGGCGTAATCTGGTCGAAAGGTTGCATACGGCGCGCGCCCTGCGCGCCGTACCGCGCCTCGTACCCGCTCGCACGTGGGCCAGGGAGGCGGCGCGTGACCGATCCGTTCGGCTTCCTCAGGATCCCCCGCAAGGCCGTCGCGGCGCGGCCCGTCGAGGAGCGGCTCGGGGACTGGCGCGAGGTGTACGCGGGCCAGGCGCTGCTGCCGCTCGTCCGTGAGCAGGCCGACCGCTGCATGGACTGCGGCATCCCCTTCTGCCACACCGGCTGCCCCCTGGGGAACCTGATCCCCGAGTGGAACGCCTACGCGGCGCACGCGGACTGGAGCGCCGCGTACGAGCGGCTGCACGCCACGAACAACTTCCCGGAGTTCACCGGCCGGCTCTGCCCGGCGCCCTGCGAGGACGCCTGCGTCCTGACGATCAACGCCGATCCGGTGACCATCAAGAACGTCGAACAGACGATCGCCGACGAGGGCCTGCGGCGGGGCTACATGACCCCCCGCCCGCCGGAGCGGCACGGCGGGAACTCCGTGGGCGTGATCGGCTCCGGGCCGGCGGGACTCGCCGCGGCGCAGCAGCTGACCCGCGCCGGACACCGGGTCGTCGTCCACGAGCGGGCCGACCGGATCGGGGGCCTGCTCCGCTACGGCATTCCCGAGTTCAAGATGGAGAAGGCCCACCTCGACCGGCGGATCGAACAGATGCGGGCCGAGGGGACCACGTTCGTGACCGGAGCGGACGTCGGCGGCGCCGAACGGGCGGACGAGCTGCGCGGGCGCTACGACGCCCTCGTCGTCGCGGTCGGCGCCGGGGAGCGCAGGGAGCTGCCGGTCCCGGGGCGCGCACTGCTCGGCATACACCAGGCGATGGACTACCTGACCTGCGCAAACCGGGTACGTGAGGGCGACTGCGCGGTGTCCCCGGTGACGGCGGACGGCGCCCACGTCGTGATCGTCGGCGGTGGGGACACCGGCTCGGACTGTCTCGGCACGGCCCTGCGCCAGGGAGCGCTCTCGGTGGTCCAGCTCGACATCAACCCGGAACCGGGACCCGCGCGCCGCGACGGCGAGCCGTGGCCGGTGTACCCGAAGGTGTACCGGATCTCCCACGCCCACGAGGAGGCCCGCGGGCAGGCGGGGAGCGACCCCAGGCTCTTCTCCTGCGCCACCCTGCGGTTCGACGGGGACGCCGACGGCAGGGTACGGGCGCTGCGTTTGACCGCCGTCGAGCCCGAGGCGCGGCGGCCCCTGACGGGGACCGAGCGCGTGATCCCGGCCGGGCTCGTCCTGCTGGCGCTGGGATTCTCCGGTCCCGAGCGGGCGGGCGGACTGAGCGGGCAGCTGGGGCTGGAGTTCGACGAGCGCGGGAACTTCGCCCGGGACGCGGGCTTCGCCGCCGCGGGCGGGCGGGCTCCGGGTGTGTTCGTCGCCGGGGACGCGGGCCGGGGCCAGTCGCTGGTGGTGTGGGCCATCGCCGAGGGCCGGTCGGCCGCCTCGGCGGTGGACCGCTACCTGACCGGCTCCACGGCCCTGCCCGCGCCGGTGGCCGCGCACGACCAGCCCATGACGGCCCTGGGGCGGATGCGGTACGGGGACCTGTAGGACCGCCCCGGTCAGGTCCCCGACGTGGCACTCCCGGCCACCGGGGCACCGGGGCACGCGGTGAACCGGAATCCGGTTCCGGTTACCGGTGGGTCCGAGGTGCGTGCGGGAGTGGTCGGCTCGCCGACGTCCCCGGTACCGGGCGGGGGCGGGCCTCAGTCCGCGGTCGGGGGCTCCGCCGAAGGGGTCGCGGGGGTCTGGGACTTCGAGTGGGCGCCGTCACACAGCAGGGTGATGACGACCTGCGCGGTGGGGAACTCCGCCGCGGCGGAGCCGGTGAGCGAGGTGGTCGCGGTCCAGTTGGCCTTGCGGAGGCTGAGCGTCCCCTCCGCGGGGCTGCGGGAGTCCTTCCAGCCGTGGCCGGAGCGGGCGCGGGCGAACCCGGACCGCAGCGCCGCGTCCGCCGTCGCCGAGGGGTACTCGGCGCCCAGGATCTCGTGGCACTCGATCGGGCTCGTGTTCTGCGGCATCCGACGCACCGTCACCCCCTCCTCGGCCATCGCCGCCGTCAGATCGGCCACCGCCTCGTCCGCGGCCAGCGGCGGGCCCGAGTACCGCGGCGGCAACGGCCCCAGATCCTGGAGGGGAGTGCCGCAGGCCGTCACCGCCACCATGACCAGTACCGCAGGCACCCAGCGTCCTCGCCCCCGTCGCACGTTCCCGTCCGTCCTCTCCGCCGTTCCGGCCGACCAGTCTCGCACCGGTCCGCCTCCCCCGCCCCACCGGGTGCCCCGGCGCGGGGCGTTCACTTCCCGGCGGTGATCGCGATGCCGTTCGGCACGCGCCGTTCCTGGCCCTGCTGGAGGTGGTTGCGGACGGCGACCTTCCCGGTCGCGGGGTCGCGGACGGCGAGGGTGGAGGAGGCCCCGCCGTCCATGTAGAGGCCCTCGACGCAGCCGAGCGAGCGCAGCACGTCGGCGAGTTCACGCACGGTCAGGCCGGTGGAGGTGCCCTCCCGGCCGTCGGTGACCAGCAGGAACAGCGCGTCGCCGCCCTCGCCGATGCCCACCGCCGAACGGGGCTCCGCGGTCCGCGCGTCCAGGCCCGGCAACGGCCGGTGGTCGCGCAGCACGGAGTGCGCGCCCAGCGCGAAGCGGAAGGGGGCTCCCGGGCCGGAGTCCAGGTCGTACGCGATCCGGACGCGCGTGCCCGGGACCAGGGCGCGGAGCGCGTCCGCGCCCGCCTCCCGGCCCAGCAGGATCTGGGTGTCGGCGTCGACGGGCCCGCTGCCGGGGGTGTCGGAACCGGAGACCACCTCGCCCCGGCGGACCGTGACCTCGTAGACCTCTTCCGAGCAGGGCGCCGAGCGGCTCCTGTCGGTGCCGCACACCGCCCGCGCCCGGGATGCGGAGCCCCAGTGCGAGGTGAACAGGCCGACGGAACCGACGGGCAGGGCGTACTGGTTGTACCCGCCCAGGGCGAGCCGTCCCGCCGGGGTCTCCACGCGGCCGACCAGCTTCAGCCGGCCGCTGCGCGCCTTGCCGTCGGTGCCCACGCCGACCACGTCCCGGGCGCTGTCACCCGCCGGGGGCTTCCAGCCGAAGCGCTGCCCCTCGGGTACGGCGGCCTTGAGCGCGCGGCCGTCCTTCACTTCGGGGCCGGACGGAGAGCCGGTGGCGGCGATCCCGGGGTGCTGGCTCTCCACCATGTGGAAGAAGTCCCCGTTCACCGCGGCCACGGCGCCCTGCCGGCGGGCCATCTGCGACACCGGGGCCCGGCCGCTGACGGAGCCGGGGTACAGCAGGTCGGCCCGTACTCCGGGCGTACGCAGGTCGACTTCGACGAGGTGGAGGCGGGCGCTGCCGTGCGAGGTGGGGACGGTGAACTCCCGGTAGGTCACACCGGGTGCCGGATGCTCGGGGCGGGTCGCCTCCGGCCCGGCCCCTTGCGGGCGGGCGGCCTCCGGGCGGGCGGCCTCCGGGCGGGCCGCCGCCGGCCGGGCCGGGACGGCGGCGAGAGCGACTGCGGCCAGGACCGCGACGGCGGCGAGGCGCGGGAACCTCTTCATCGCGTCATCGTGGGTGATGGTCCGTGAGCAGGCCCGCAGACCCGCCGGGTTCGGGCCCGGTTCACACCGACGTGTGCCGGCGCGGGGTCAGGGGAGTTCGGCGAGCCGTCCCTCTCCGACGATGACCACGCCGCCGCCGACCTTCACCGTGCGGACGTGCGTCCCGTGACCGTGGGCGCTGATGGTCATCTCGCTCGGCCGGCCGGTGAAACGTCCCTGCCGCAGCACGGCCCGCTCCCCGTCGCCGAGCCGGCCGTGGCGGCGCAGGTACGCCGCCGCGCAGCCCGCTCCGCTGCCGGTGGCCGTGTCCTCCAGGAGGCCGTCGTTGGTCCAGTGCCTGCCTTCCATCGCGGTGACGTCGAGGAGGTACGCGTACGCGGCCCCCAGGCGGGCCAGGGGCGCGTCGAGCGGGGTGGCGACGCGGGCCCGGGCCAGCGCGTCACCCCGTACGGGGACGATCAGGTACCGCAGTCCGGTGGACACCGTCTCCGGCGGCAGCGCCGGGTCGAGGTCGTCGGCGTCGAGGGAGAACCAGGAGGCGATGGCGGCCCGGGTGGCCCCGTCCGGGCCGTGCGGGTGGCGGGTGAACCTGGCGGGACCCTGGTCCAGGACGCCCTCGTAGCGGCGCGGTCCGATGCGCCGGGTGACGGCCTCCACCCTGCGGGAGCGCAGCCGCAGGGTCCACGTGACGCGGTCCGCGGGACCGCCGTCCGCGGCGTCGGGGGCGTCGGGGGCGTGCAGGTCGTGCAGGTCGTGCAGCACGCCCGCGGCGCCGAGCAGGGGGTGGCCCGCGAAGTCGAGTTCCCCCGCCAGGTCGAAGACCCGGGCCCGGTGGGTGCGCGGACGCGCCGGGTCCCGCGTCAGGAAGACCGACTCGAAGTGGCGCAGTTCCCTGGTGATGCTCAGCATCCGCTCCCCCGTGAGGCCTTGGGCCTCGGGGAAGACCGCGAGGCTGTTGCCGCTGTAGGGGCGGCCGGTGAAGACGTCTACGTGGGTGTAGCGCACGAGGTGCTCCCTTGTGGGGATCGGGCGGGGCGGGCGGGGGTCGTGGGGGCGGGGTCAGGGGCGCGCGGCGGGCACGGGGTCGGACCGCTGCGCCCCGGACGGCAGTTCGCGCGCCGTGCGCAGCGGCGAGAGGAGGAGCGGGAGTACGGCCAGGAGTTCGCCCAGTGCCCCGGTCCACAGGGCCGGCCGGGCTCCGAAGTGCCGGCCCAGCAGCCCCCCGACGAGCGCACCGACCGGCATGGACCCCCAGACCACGAAGCGGAAGGTCGCGGTCATCCGGCCCAGGAGCGGTTCGGGGCACAGCCGCTGCCGGTAGGCGACCGAGGTCACCTTGAAGGTCATGAAGGCGGTCCAGCCCAGCCCCTGGAGGGCCACGGCCACGGCGAACCTCCAGTCGGCCCGGTAGAAGGGGAGCGCGAGCACCCACAGCAGTCCGCTGACGACCACCGACGCGCACATCGCGCGTCCCTGGCCCCACCGGGCGGCGATCCGACCGGTGAGCAGGCTGCCGATCAGGCCCCCCACGGCTTCGGCGGTGAACACCGCGCCGCAGAGCAGCGGGGGCAGCCCGAGGTCCCCGGCGAGCAGCACCAGCAGCATGGAGGCCCCGATCGTCCCGCACAGGTTGGAGACGGCGGCGGCGAGGGTCAGTGCGCGCAGGGCCGGGTTCCCGAAGACGAAGCGGAGTCCTTCCGCGATCTCGGCGCGCAGTGTCGTGCCGGGCCGCTCCCCGTCCGGCCGGCCGAGGGGGCTCACGCGCCGGAGGAACAGCGCGGAGACGCCGTAGGTGAGGGCGTCGGCGGCGAGGGCGAAGGGCGCGGTGAGGGCGCCGACGAGCGCACCGGCCAGGCCGGGTCCCCCGACCTGGGTGATGTTGCGGCTCGCTTCGAGCCGGACGTTCGCCCGCACCAGCGCCGCCCCGCCCACCAGGCGCGGCAGTGCGCTCTGGGCGGCCACGTCGAAGAAGACCGTGCACACCGACATCCCGAAGGCGACGGCGTACAGCTGGGGGAGCGTCAGCGCGTCGCACCACGCCGCGACCGGAACGGACAGCAGCAGGGCGGCGCGACCAAGGTCACCCGCGACCATGACGGCACGCAGCGGCAGCCGGTCCACCCAGGCACCGGCGGGCAGGCCGATCAGCAGGAAGGCGAGGTACTCGGAGACGAGGAGCAGGCCGACCTCGAACGGGGTGGCGCCGAGGGTGCCGATGGCCACGAGGGGCAGCGCGAGCAGGGTCACGGCCGATCCGCACTGGCTGACGGTGTCGGCGATCCACAGCGGGCGGAAGCCGGAGCCGGGGGCCGGACCGGTGCGGTGGGGGCGCGGGGCGGCGCCGGGGCTGGGGTGCGTCATGGATGCGAAGATCACCGGCGTGGGGGTGGCGCGGCCATTGTTTTAGCCTGGGCCGAAAGGTGGTGGCGGTCGGCCGTACCGCCGGACGGGGGCGCGGGCATGGGTGAGGTGCGGTTCGGGGTGCGGGACGTCGCGGGCGTCAGGTTCGCGATCTCACCGCTGTGGGAGACCGTCACCAGCTTCCGGGCCGTGGCGGATCCGGGCCGCTACGCCGTCCACCTGCCGTGGCTCACCTCGGTACGGGCGCTGCGGGCGGACCGGGCCCTGGCCGCGCGGACCGCCCCCTTGCGGGTCCTGACCGCCGTGGACGGTCCCGGGACGCGGCCGGCGGCGGACGCACCGGACTTCCTGACGCCCCCTCCGCGCTGCCCCCTGGCCGAGTTCGAGGAGGAGCTCGCGCTGCTGGCGGTCCCGCCGGCCGGGGCGGCCGGGGCGGCTCCGCCCGACCCGGCGGACGCCCTGCGCGCCTGGTGGGAGGCGGCGGTCCGGCCGTACTGGCCCCGTATCCGGGCGGTCCTGGAGGCGGACATCGCCTACCGGACCCGGCAGTTGGCCGAGGACGGCATCCAGGAGGTGCTCTCCCGGCTCCATCCCGCGCTGCGCTGGACGGGCGACCGCCTGGTCTCCGCGGAGCTGGGCCCGGCGGTCCTCGACCTGGACGGCAGGGGGATCACCCTGGCCCCGAGCGCCTTCGCGGTCCGCTGCCACCTGCTGACCGGGCCCGGCCCGACACCTCCGGCCCTCGTCTACCCGGCGCGGGCCGTGGGCACCCTGTGGGAGCGGCGCGGCGCCTCCGGCGAGGGGCTGGCCCGTCTGCTGGGGCGCAGCCGGGCCCTGCTCCTCGCGGGTACGAGCTCGCCCGCCACCACGACCCAGCTGGCGGCCCGGACGGGGCTCAGCCTCGCCGCGGTCTCGCAGCACCTCGGGGTGCTGCGGGACGCCGGTCTCGTCACGCGCCACCGCTACCGGCGCGAGGTGCACTACGCGACCAGCGAGCTGGGCGACGCCCTGCTGGAGCGGGCGTAGGGTCCCGGCCCTCCCCCGTCCCGGAAGGCGGCCGGTGCGGGAGCGGGCGCCGCCACGGGCGCCGCCACGCGCGGACTGCCTCCAGTACCGGCCCGTACACCCGGAATCGGCTATTTTCCCCCTGGATGTGCTGATGAGCCGTCGCCCTCCCCGTGTCTCGAGCGCCGGGACGTGCGGGCCGCGCGCGACGACGAGGTGCTTCGATGACGAACGCAGAGGGCCGGGCCGACAGCGACACGGCGGGCAACCCTCCCACGGCCAAACTCACGCTGCTGACACTGACCGCGATGGTCGTGGGCTCGATGGTCGGCGCGGGGGTCTTCTCCCTGCCGCGCCGCTTCGCGCAGGAGACCGGAGTCGCGGGGGCGCTGATCGCCTGGCTGGTCGCCGGGGTGGGCATGCTGATGCTCGCCCTCGTGTTCCAGACCCTCGCCGTGCGGCGGCCGGACCTGGACGCGGGCGTCTACGCCTACGCGAAGGCGGGCTTCGGCGAGTACCTGGGGTTCTTCTCGGCGTTCGGGTACTGGGCCAGCGCCTGCGTCGGCAACGTGACGTACTGGGTGCTGATCATGTCGACGGTCGGCGCGATCGCCCCCGCGCTGGGCGACGGGGACACGGCGCTCGCGCTGGCGTTGTCCTCGGTCGGCCTGTGGTCCTTCTTCCTCCTCATCCGGCGCGGGGTGAAGGAGGCGGCGGCGATCAACCGGATCGTCACCGTCGCCAAGCTCGTCCCCATCCTCGTCTTCATCGTCCTCGCGCTGTTCTGCTTCGATCCGTCCGTCTTCGCGGGCAACTTCGCCGGCGCGGACTACGCCGGCTCGCTGTTCAACCAGGTGCGGGGCACGATGCTGGCGACCGTCTTCGTGTTCCTGGGGGTCGAGGGCGCCAGCGTCTACTCCCGGCACGCCAAGCGGCGCGAGGACGTCGGCCGGGCCACCCTGCTCGGCTTCCTCAGCGTCTTCGCGGTCTTCGCCTCGGTCACGATCGTCTCCTACGGGATCCTCCCGATGGAGCAGATCGCCGAGCTGCGCCAGCCGTCCATGGCCGGAGTGCTGGAGGCGGCCGTCGGCACCTGGGGCGGCGTCTTCGTCAGCGTGGGCCTGATCGTGTCCGTCCTCGGCGCCTACCTCGCGTGGACGCTGATGGCGGCCGAGGTGCTCTTCGTCGCGGCGAAGGACGAGGACATGCCGCGCTTCCTCGGCCGGTCCAGCGGTGACGACGTGCCGGTCCCCGCGCTGCTGATGACCACGGCGCTGAGTCAGGTCATCCTGGTCGTCACGGGCTTCTCCGACGACGCCTTCAACTTCGCGCTCGACCTGACCAGCGCGCTCAGCCTCATTCCCTTCTTCCTGGCGGCGGCCTTCGCCGTGAAGATCGTGCTGCGGCCGGAGCCCGGGAAGGTGGCGGGGAGCAGCACCCGCACGGAACTCGTCGTCGCGCTCGTGGCCACCTGCTACACGGCGTTCCTGCTCTTCGCGGCCGGGCTGAAGTTCGTACTGGTCTCCTTCATCCTGTACGCGCCCGCCACCTTCCTGTTCGTCAAGGCCCGCCGCGAGCAGGGCCGTCGGCTGTTCTCGCCCCGGGAACTCGTCGTCCTCGCCGTGTCCGTCGCGGGAGCCGCTCTCGGGATCGTCGCCCTCGCCCTCGGCTGGATCAGCCTGTGACGCCCATCCGCCCCTCGACCGGGAAAGGCTCCACCACCGTGACCAGCACCGACCCCACCGCCCCTCGGCCCGCCCTCGGCGTCCACTCCGAGGTGGGCCGGCTCCGCAAGGTCCTCGTCTGCTCGCCGGGGCTCGCCCATCGGCGGCTGACCCCGAGCAACTCCGACAGCCTGCTGTTCGACGACGTCATGTGGGTCGAGAGCGCCCAGCGCGACCACGCGGACTTCGTGGCCGAACTGACCCGGCGCGGTGTGGAGGTGGTGGAACTGCACGACCTGCTGGCCGCGACGATGGCGATCCCGGGGGCCCGCGACTGGCTCCTCGACCGGAAGATCGTTCCCGATGAGGTGGGCCTCGGGCTGGTCGACGACACCCGGGCCTTCCTGGAGACGCTGAGCCCGCGCGCCCTGGCCGAGTACCTGATCGGCGGGCTCGCGTCGAACGACCTGCCCGAGGAGTTCCGGTCCGGGTACGTCGCCCTGCTGCGGGAGGGCACCGGGGCGCGCGAGTACCTCATGCCGCCGCTGCCGAACACCCTCTACACCCGGGACACGACCTGCTGGCTGTACGGGGGCGTCACCCTCAACCCGCTGTACTGGCCCGCGCGGCACGACGAGACCCTGCTCATGAAGGCCGTGTACACCTTCCACCCCGACTTCAAGGACGCCACCGTGTGGTGGGGCGACCCGGAACGCAGCTGGGGCCAGGCCACCCTGGAGGGCGGTGACATCATGCCGGTCGGCAACGGCGTGGTGCTCATGGGGATGAGCGAGCGGACCTCGCGGCAGGCGATCACCCAGGTGGCGCGGGCCCTGTTCGATCGGGGTGCGGCGCAGCACGTGGTCGTCGCGGGGATGCCGAAGCTGCGGGCGGCGATGCACCTGGACACGGTCCTCACCTTCGCCGACCGCGACATCGTCACCGTCTACCCGAAGATCGTGGAAGCGGTGCACGGCTTCTCGCTCCGTCCCTCGGACCGGGCGCCGGGCGTGGAGGTCACCGACGAGGGCGACACCCCCTTCGTCGAGGTGGTGGCGCGGAGCCTGGGCCTGCCGGGACTGCGGGTGATCGAGACCGGCGGTGACGTCTACGCCTCCGAGCGCCAGCAGTGGGACAGCGGCAACAACGCGGTCGCGCTCGAACCGGGGGTCGTGTTCACGTACGACCGGAACACGCAGACGAACGAGCTGCTGCGGAGGGCGGGCGTCGAGGTCCTCCCGATCGTGGGAGCGGAACTCGGCCGCGGCCGGGGCGGCGGCCACTGCATGACCTGCCCGCTGATCCGCGACGCGGTCACCTTCTGAGCACGGCGCCCCCACGCGTCCGGCCGCGGCCGACGGCCGCGCCGGACGGGCCCGTGGGCCCGTCGGGGATGCGGAGGGCCGGCGAGGCGAGGGAGGCGCAGTAGAAGGCTGCGGCGAGGGGCATCAGGTCGAGACCGCCGGCCGCCGCGGTGGCGGTGCCGGCCACCGCCGCCAGGGGGCTCCAGAGGCTGACGCGGCGCCGGGCTGAGAGCTGGACGAGGATCCAGATCAGGCCGACGTAGAAGAGCAGCGGACCCACTCCGTACACCGCCGGCACCACTCCGGGGTGGCTCCGCACCTGCTCGAACAGGTGCTCCATGCCGGGCCGGTCGGTGGCGCGGAAGCCGACGTGGAGGTCGATGCACGCCTGGACGGTCACGGCCAGGGTGCCGGCCAGCCCGAGGACCGTCGCGGCGCCGGCGCTCAGCCGCCCGGCGCGCCCCGCGTCGGGCCGGGCCAGCGCCCACAGCCGGGCGAAGACCGGCACGAACGACAGCATGGCGACGGTCAGCGCGAGGTGCCCCGTGGTCCAGACGGGGCCGGGGCCGTGGTCCGGGTCGGTGAGCCGGATGGCACCGTAGGCGAGGATGAGGAGCGGCGCCGCCACGAAGGCGGCCCGTGTCAGGGCCGTCCGGGCGCTGCGGCGGGGTCGACGAGTCATGAGTCGATCTTGTCCGTGGGGCCGGCCGCCGGACATCGGGCATCACCCCGACCCCACCCCGAACCGACCCTGAGCCCGCTCGGGGCTCACAGCCCAGGGCTCACCGCCCTGAGCGGAAGGAAGCACCATGAGCGGCGACATCCCCGCCAAGATCCTCCTGATCGTGAAGGACCGCAGGCTCTGGGGGCTGCTCGAACGGCTCCTCGTCTCCGCCGGCTACGTGGTCGTCGACGGCGGGAGCGGCCGGGAGACGCCGGCCCTGCTGGAGCGCGAGGGGCCC
This sequence comes from Streptomyces sp. NPDC004667, assembly GCF_040609475.1. Classification (NCBI taxonomy): domain Bacteria; kingdom Bacillati; phylum Actinomycetota; class Actinomycetes; order Kitasatosporales; family Streptomycetaceae; genus Streptomyces; species Streptomyces sp. NPDC004667. The sequence continues at coordinate 21,359 of NZ_JBEXKC010000045.1, forward strand.
GTGGGCCTGGTGGTCTGCGAGCGCACCGGTCCGGGGCTCGACGAGGTGGCGCTGTTCGAGGAGATCCGGCGGGATCCCCGACACGGGCGGGTCCCGATCCTCGCGCTGCCCCCGGCCGATCCGGAGTGCACCGTCCAGGCACTGAAGGCGGGAGTGGACGAGGTCCTCGCGAAGCCCTTCCATCCGAACGACCTCCTCGACCGCGTGCACCGCCTCGCCCGGGGCGGGCGCGGCTGACCCCGCGCAGGACGGGGGCGCCGGGCGCCACGGGGTCAGGCGATCAGCCAGCTCTGGAACGCCGATCCGTTGGCGGCCTGCTGGGTGACGGCGGCCCCGTCCGTGCCGGAGGCGGTGGTGAGCAGGAGCCCGCTCCTCGCGTTCGTCACCGAGGAACCACCGCCCGGCTGTGCGGCGATCCTCCAGCGCTGGCCGTCGCCGCCGGTGCAGACGGCCTGGACGACGGCCGCGCCGGACGGGGCCGAGCCGCCCTCGATGTCCGCGCAGAGCCCGGAGGCCGCGTTGACCAGGGTGTGGGTGCCGTCGGCGCCGGGGGTGAGCCGCCACTGCTGGTTGGGGCCGCCGTGGGGTGTCCAGGTGATCAGCCGGGTGCCGGGGGTGGTGGAGCCGGCCGGGTCGTCGAGGGCCTTGCCGGCGGCCGTGAGGGTGCGGGGGGCCGGCGAGGGGTCGTCGTAGACCTCGAACTCGTGGAGGGAGTAGCCGTACGCGGTGCCGCGCCGGGTGCCGAGGACCCGGATGTACCGGCCGGTTCCGGTCAGGCCGGTGAGGTCCTGGACTCCCCCGGTGCCGGTGGTGGTGGAGTGGATGGTGCGCCAGGTGGTGGCGTCGTCGGAGAGCTGGATCTGGAAGGACTTCGCGTACGCCGCCTCCCAGCGCAGGACGACGCGGCCGACGGCGTGCGGGGCGCCGAGGTCCACCTGGAGCCACTGGGGGTCGGCGTAGGCGCTGGACCAGCGGGTGCCGGGGTCGCCGTCGGTGGCGGCGGCCGCCGGGAAGTCCGCGGTCTCGGTGCTGGAGGCGGTGGTCGGGCGGCCCAGGGCGAGGTTGCCGGGCTGCGCGGTGCCGGGCCAGGCCGGGTTGTGGCCGACGGCCGCCACGATCGGGGTGAAGGCGGCGTACGTGGGCACCGGCTTCGGGGAGCCCCAGGTCTGCTGGGCCAGTCCGCGCAGCGGGTACATGATCCCGGCCGCGATCTGGTCCTCGGTCTCGGCGGTGGGGTTGTCGCACCAGACGTGGAGCAGGGAGCCGGGGTTCCGGGCGGGGTCGGCGAGGGTGGCTCCGCCCTCGAAGCGGTCCGCGGTCCAGGTCTCGTACATCCACTTGGTGTCGGGTTTGGCTCCGCCCAGGACGTAGTAGGTCGGTGTCCAGGAGGCGTTGGCGACGGTGTGCCCGGCGGCGGCGAGCTGCTGCGGGGTGAGGCCGTAGGTGTACCAGTACTCGACGAGGATGCCGGGGTGCGGGGTGAGGGTGCCGTCGCCGGACTTGATCCCGTCGTTCCATATCCTGGTGGTCTTGCCGGCCGCCCGGACCAGGTCGTCCGCCCAGTTGACGAAACCGTAGTAGGTGTCCTTGGCGGTGGCGCCGGCGCCGTAGTGGGCGCGGGCGTAGGCGAGGAGCTGCGGGTACTTGGTGTAGTCGGTGACGTATTCGTCCGCGCCGATGTGCCAGTACGGGGCCGGGAAGAGCGGCAGGTACTCGGTGACGAGGTCCTTGACCAGCGCGTAGGAGCCGGGCAGCGAGAGGTCGATGAAGTCGGGACTGGAGACTCCGGAGGCGCTCTTGAGCCTGAGTTCGGGATGCGCGGCGAGGACGGCGTTCATGTGGCCCGGGGTGTCGATCTCCGGGACGATGGTGACGTGGTACTTGCGGCCCAGGGCGACGAGGTCGGCGATGTCCTGCTTGGAGTAGTGGTCGGTGGAGACGATCTCCGGGTGGGTGGAGCTCTCCAGCCGGAAGCCGTAGGTGTCCGAAAGGTGGAAGTGGAAGTAGTTGAGCTTGAGGTAGGCCAGTTCCCTGATGTGCCGTCGCAGCCATTCGACGGTGAAGAACTTGCGCCCCTGGTCGACCATGAGCCCGCGCTCGGCCTTGTCCGGCCAGTCGACGGCGGTGCCCGCCGGCACGGCGGCGGACCGGTGGAGCAGTTGCAGGACGGTGCGGGTGCCGTTGAAGGCGCCGCCGGCGGTGGCGGCCCGGAGGGTGAGGGCCGGTCCGACGGTCATCCGGTAGCCCTCGGGCGGCAGGGCGGGATCGTCGAGGCCGATCCCGATGTCCCCGGCGGCCGGAGTGCCGGTGACCACGGGGACCGGGTGCCCGGTCAGCGCCGTGAGGTCCTCGGCGAAGGTGGCGGCCTCTCCGGAGAGCCGGTCGGCCGCGGCGGGGTCGACGACGATCCGGGCGGCGGCGGTGAGGGTGTAGGGGTCGGCGGCCGACGCGGTCCACTGCCGCAGCGCGGGAACGGTCTGCGGGGTCGCCGCCACGGCGGCGACGGAAGCGGGAGCGGGAGCCCCGTGGGCCGCGGCGCCGGGCGCTGTCAGTACGGACACCGCGCAGGCGGTGGCGACCAGGAATCCGAGCAGGCGCATGGCTGCCTCCAGCCGGGTGGGGCCGCGGAAGACGGGTGCCCAGTGCAGCGCAGCGTCGCGTACATGTCAATAGGTGCTCGGAGCGGCGCCGAATCGAGCAGCCTCGCGCAGTTTCCCGCCGATCGCGCCGATCCCGCCGGCCCGGGCGGGCACGGCGACCCGCGCAGGGAAACGTCGGTTCCGCCTTCGGCCGGGGCGGCCACGCGCCGCTCTATGGTGGGCCCATGACGGAACAGAAGGCGTTCGGCGTGGGCCCCTCGAAGATCGAGATCGCCTACGAGCGTTTCGGTGATCCGCGCGATCCGGCGGTGCTGCTGGTCATGGGCATCGCCCTGCAGATGCTGGGCTGGCCCGAGGGATTCTGCGCCGAACTCACCTCGCGCGGGGTCCAGGTGATCCGGTTCGACAACCGCGACGTCGGACTGTCCTCGCACTTCCCGGACGCACCCGTCCCGGACGTCCGCGCGGCGCTCGCCGGGGACCTGTCCTCGGCCTCGTACACCCTCTCCGACATGGCGGCCGACAGCGTCGGTCTGCTCGACGCGCTGGAGATCGACGGCGCGCACGTCGTCGGCCTGTCCATGGGCGGCGCGATCGCCCAGACGATGGCGCTCGAACACCCGGGCCGGGTACGGTCGCTGACCTCGTTGATGTCCACGACGGGCGACCACTCCGTCGGACGGCCGAAGCCCGAGGCGCTGGGGGCCCTGGCGGCGCCGGTCGCCACGGCGCGCGAGGAGGTCGTCGAGCGGATGGTGAGGACCGTACGGGTCCTCGGGTCGCCCGGTTTCCCGTTCGACGAGGCGGCCGTGCGCGACCGGGCGGCCCGCGCCTACGACCGGTCCCACGACCCCCTCGGCGTCGCCCGCCAGGCGGTCGCCTCGATCGCGGCCGGGGACCGTACGGAGCGGCTGCGCGCGCTGGCGGTGCCCACCCTGGTCATCCACGGCGCCGACGACCCGATGTGCGACGTGAGCGGGGGGCGGGCCACCGCCGACGCCGTCCCCGGCGCCGAGTTCGTGACCTTCGAGGGGATGGGCCACGACCTGCCGCGCGCCCTGTGGCCGGAGATCGCATCGCTGATCACCGGGCTCGTCCGGCGCACGGAGGCGGTCGCACCGGTCCGCTGAGCGGGCCGGGGGGCGGCGGGGTCAGGGCCGGTCGCACCAGGAGAAGGCGGCGATCCGCCAGCCCTGCGGGGTGCGGACGAACTGGATCGTCTTGGTGCCGCCGCCCTCGAAGGGCTCGCCGTCCAGGGTCCCGGACTTGCGGTACTCGCCGAAGCGCGACGCGATGCCACCCTCGATCTCGGTGCGCTCCGAGACCTCCCACTCGCTGAACCCGACCAGCCGGCCGTCCTTCAGCAGGCGCTCGCGGGGCTCGATGAATTCCTCCACCGTGTAAGCCGTGAACTCCGGGCCGGCATGCACGATCACACCGCCGGGCAGGATCAGCCGGCGGAGCCGGGCCACATCGGCGCCCCCGCCGTCCCGGTTGTCGAAGGCGGCGAAGAACTCGGCGGTCAGCGCGTCTATTTCGGTCTTGGACATGGGCCCGACCGTAACACCGGGAGGCCCCGGGCCAGTGGGGAAAACCAGGGTTCCGCGCTCAGCGCAGCACGCGCGGCAGCCGGAGGCTGAGGAGCACGGTGAGCGCGATCATGCCCAGCTGGACGAGCAGGGTCACGGTCAGGGCCGTCCCCATGCCCGCCCCGGGCACCAGGGCGAGGAAGAGGCTGCCCAGGGTCGCCACGCCCAGGGCGAGCGCCGACTGCTGGGTGGTGACCATGACCCCGCCGCCCACTCCGGCCCGGTCGGCCGGGACGTCCGACAGCATCATCCGCATCAGCACGGGCAGTTGCAGACCCTGGCCGAGGCCCGCCACGGCGACCGCGGGAGCGAGGGCGGCGAGGCCGACGTCCGGCCAGTCGGCACGGACGGTCAGCAGGAGCAGGCCGATGCCCAGGCCCTGGAGCAGCCCGCCCGCGGTGACGACCCGGCTGCCGAAACGGCCGACCAGCTTCGGGCCGGCCAGGGACGCGGCGAAGAAGGCCACGGCCATCGGCACCAGCGCCAGCCCGGCGGAGACCGGCCCCATCCGCAGGCCCTGCTGCAGGGCGACGGCCACGACGAACATGAAGCCGCTGAAGCCCATCGAGAAGGGCACCATCAGCACCAGGCCGCGCCGCAGCGACTCCAGCCGCAGCAGGCTCGGCGGCACGAGCGGGGTACGGCCCAGGCGGTCGGCGCGCCGCTCCGTGAGGTAGAAGGCCGTGGCCGCGAACGGGAACACGGCGAGCGAGAGCCAGGTCCACAGCGGCCAGCCGGTCGCCCTGCCCTCGGTCAGCGGCAGCAGCAGGGACACCAGCGACAGGCCGAGCAGCAGGGTGCCCGGTACGTCGACCGAGGCCGGACGGTCCGAGCGGGTCTCGGGTACGGCCCGCACCGCGAGCACCAGACCGAGGATCACGACGGGCACGTTCACCAGGAACACCGAGCGCCAGCCGGACCCGGCGACGTCCGCGGCGACCAGCACCCCGCCGAGGATCTGCCCGGTGACCATGGACAGCCCGGCGGTGGCCCCGTAGAGGCTCATCGCGCGGGCCCGGCGCGGGCCCTGGGTGGTGGCCTGGATGGTGGCGAGCACCTGCGGCAGCATCAGCGCCGCGGCCGCTCCCTGGGCCACCCGGGCGCCGACCAGGGTCCAGGCGGTGGGGGCCAGACCGCAGGCCAGCGAGGTGAGGCCGAAGGCGGCCATGCCGATGAGGAAGAGCCTGCGCCGGCCGGCGGTGTCGCCGAGACGGCCGCCGAGCACCAGCAGGACGGCGTACGCGACGCCGTAGCCGCCGACGATCAGTTCCAGCATCGCGGGGCCGGCGGCCAGGTCGCTGTCGATGGCCGGCAGCGCCACGTTGACGATGAAGAAGTCGATCAGGGGCAGCGCCGCGCCCAGCAGTACGGTGAACAGGCCCAGCGGGTTCAGCGCCGCGCCCGTCCCGGCGGCCGGGTCCGTGGGGCGGGAGGGGGACGGATGGTTCGTACGTACGGTCGTTTCGCTCACACCCAGGACGATCCTCCGGCGCCCAGTCTGGTACCAGAGTCTCCTTATCCTGGTACTGGCACTACCTGGCACCCGGATGCCGGCTGCGGCACCCTGGAGTCATGACCACAGTGGCCCCCGAGAGCGACGTACGCCGGCACGAGCTGGCCGATTTCCTGCGCAGCCGCCGCGAGCGGATCACTCCCGAGCAGGTCGGGCTGGTGCGCGGCCGCCGCCGGCGCACGCCGGGGCTGCGCCGCGAGGAGGTGGCCCAGCTCTCCGCGGTGGGCGTCACCTGGTACACCTGGCTGGAGCAGGCCCGCGCGATCCAGGTGTCGCCGCAGGTGCTGGACGCCCTGGCGCGCGCCCTGCTGCTGGACCCCAGCGAGCGGGCGCACCTGTTCGCGCTGGCCGACAGCACCGATCCGGCGTCGCACACGCCCTGCACCAGTGTGACCCCGGCGCTGCGCGCGATGCTCGACCAGCTGGACCCGATCCCGGCCTGCGTCCAGAACAGCCGGTACGACATCCTCGCGTACAACACCACGTACGGGCGGCTGCTGTGCGATCTGGACCGGCTGAAGCCCGAGGAACGCAACTGCATGTGGCTCGCCTTCACGAACCCGGACTGGCGGGCGGCCGTCGTCGACCTGCCCGAGGTGAACCGGACGATGGCGGCCAAGTTCCGGGCCTCGATGGCGGAACACCTGGCCGAGCCGACGTGGAAGGCGCTGCTGGCCAGGCTGGAGGCGGCCTCGGCCGAGTTCCGGGAGATCTGGGCGCGGCACGAGGTGGTCGGGCCGGGCGGGAAGGCGAAGTACATCTTCAACGCCCAGGTGGGTCTGCTGCACCTGGAGCACACCAACCTCTGGCTGGGTCCGGCGGCCGGACCGCGGCTGGTGACGTACGTCCCGCTGGACGAGGAGAGCCGCGAGCGCCTCGTACGCCTCGGTTCCCTCCGGTCCCCGGACACCACCGCCCCGGCCGTGGAAGGCGCCCTCGCCTCCTGAAGCCTCCTGCCCCGAGGCCGACTTGCCAGCGGGCGGCCGTCGCGGCGGCAGCCTCCGGCGCCCGGCTGCCGGCCGTCGAGGCCGTCGCGGCGTGGGGGCGCGGGCGCTGTTACCGTGCGGCCATGCGCGCTCCCATCGGCTCCTTCGAACTCGCCCGGCCCGCCCCCGACTGCCTGGAGGAACTCGTCCCGCCGGTGGCGGCGGCGCTCCGCGCCCTCGCGGCGGACCTGCCCGTCGAGCGGATCGTCTACGTCGACACGGATCCGGCGGTCGCCGACACGGCCGCCTTCGTGGAGCACTACGGGCACGACCTGCTGGCCCGGTCGGCGAACTGCGTGGTGGTGGCCGCGCGGCGCGGCGGCGGAACCGCGCTCGCCGCCTGCCTGGTGCCCTCGGCGTCCCGGGCCGACGTCAACGGGGTGGTCCGGCGGCACCTGGGGGCCCGGAAGGTGTCCTTCGCGGCGATGGAGACGGCCGTGGAGCTGACCGGGATGGAGTACGGCGGCATCACCCCGCTGGGCCTCCCGTCCGACTGGCCCCTGCTGGTGGACCCCGCCATCGCGGACATGCCGCACTGCCTGGTGGGCAGCGGCCGCCGGCGCGGCAAACTCATCGCCCCTGGCGACCTCTTCGCCCGGCTGCCCGGCGCCGAGGTGATCGAGGGCCTGTCGGCCGGGAACCCCGGGGCCCGGTCCCGCTGACATCCCCACCGACACCCCGGCCGGCGGTCGACGCCCCCGGGCGACCCCGGCAGACGCCACCGTCCGCCATCCGCCATCCGGGGGCGTCGGCGCCACCCGGGTGTCCGGGGCGCTCCTAGGATGGGGCGCGCCGCGGCTCCGGGAGCCGCGTTTCGCGTTCACGAGCGGGGAGTCGAGGCATGAAGCGGTTACGGGTGCTGGTGGCGATCGGGGTCCTGGCACTGGGTTCGGCGGGTGCGGGGACCGCGCAGGCCGCTCCGGTGTCCGGGGGCTCCGGCTGCCCGACGGCGGAGGTCTTCGCGACGGACAACACGGCGGTCATCACGGATCCGGCCGACCCCCGGCTGCGGACGCGGCTGACGCGCTTCGACCACGAGGTGCGGGACATCGTCCGCGCGCACGGCGCGCGGACGGCCGACTCGACCCTGCTGGACGGGGTGTTCTGGTCCGGCGAGCAGCAGCAGACCACGTACGAGCGGTCGCGGGAGTTCGACGTCGAACGCGTGGGGCGGGACGGTCTGCACCACATCGCCGACGTCATCCGCAAGCAGTACGACCAGGAGTCGGTGCTGACGTTCCGCTGTCTGCCGCGCACCGCGCCGGAGACCGACGCCGTGGAGGTGCGGGCCCCCGGGGTCAGCCCCACCCGGCTGCGTGAGGCGCTGGTCGCGGACCCGGAGGCCCGCGAGCGGCTCGGCGGTGGTTCGGTCACCCTGGGCGGGGAGTTGATCCTCATCGCCCCGGTGTCCGACCTGCCGCTGGCGCGCAGGTTCACGGCCGCCCTCGGGGTCGACTGGAGCCGCGCGGAAGTCCGTTACGGCGACGAGGAGTTCGTGGCCTGACCCGTCGGCCCGTCCTGGAGTCCGCCCCGTCCGGGGGCGGGCGCCTGCGGGGGGCCGGCCGTCGCGGCCGCGACGGCCAGGGCGGCGATGGCCGGGGCGAGGGACGGGACGGGGGTCCGACCCAGGAGGAACACCCAGGCGAAGGCCGTGCCGAGGAGCGCGGAGTGGACCAGCGCCGGGTCGGCCCGCTCGGCCAGCTCGCCGCGGGCGAGGGCCCGGTCGAGCAGGTTCGTCACCGCCCCACGCTCCCCGGCGATGAAGGTGTCCCGGAAGCGCGCGGCGGTGTCGGGGTGCTGCTTGAGGTCCGCGAGCAGACCGGGGGTGGCGGCCTCGACGACGGGGTCGGAGAAGATCCCCAGGATCAGGCGGGCGAGCGCGGTGAGGTCCCCGTGCAGCGATCCCGCGTCCGGGAGCGGCTGCGGTTCCCGCCCGTGGACGAGTGCGGCGAAGACCAGTTCACCGCGTGAGGCGTGGCGGCGGTAGATGGCGGCCTTGCCCACGCGCGCCCGGGCCGCCACGGCGTCCATGGTCAGTGCCGCGTAGCCGTTCTCCCGCACCAGTGCGCGCACCGCTTCGCGGATGGCGTCGTCCACCCGGCCGTCCCGGGGCCGGCCGGGGGGTTGCTTCGAAGGCTCCATGCGCCCATCATACGGAACCATGAGTATCGAAACTCCTCGTATCGTAAATCGATCCTCCGACGGCGCCGCCCGTGCCCGCACCCTGGCCGTCTGGGCGGGGCGCAGCACCGTCGTCATCGGTGTCGCGCACCTCGTGTACTTCGCGGTCAAGACCCGGCCGCACTGGGGCGGCTGGGCCGACGGGACCCTGCACGGCAGGACCGCGATCGACGACCCCGCCAACGCCGTTTCGCTGAGCGGGTTCTGGTCCCTGCCCGGCAGCTTCGCCGTGCCGCTGATCCTGCTGGGGCTCCTCGTCTCGCGGACGGCACGCGCCGGCCAGGAACTCCCCGGGTACCTGGCGTGGTCGCTGGCGGCCTGGGTCCTGCTCTGCTCGCTGGTCCTCGAACCGTCCGGATTCCCCCTCGGCATCGTCCCCGTGACCCTGCTGCTGCTCTCCCGGCGGCACCGCGGGTCCGCGACCCGGACGACTCCCGGGGCGGCGTCCGCGTCCGGCTAGGCTGCGCGCGACGGGGGAATCCACAGACAGGCAGGGTGAACATGTTCGAGTCGGTCCAGGACAATCCGTACCCCGACACCCACGTCCTCGGCGAGGGCCCCGAACCGCACCCGCTGCTGCGGCCGGTGCTGCCGCTGATCGGGCGCTGGCACGGGCGCGGGGAGGGCGAGTACCCGACGCTGGAGCAGGACTTCCGGTACGAGCAGGAGCTCACCTTCAGCCACGACGGCCGCCCGTTCCTGCGCTACGAGGCGCGCGCCTGGCTGATCGACGGGTCCGGGGCGCCGGTGCGGCCGGCGGGGCGGGAGGCCGGGTGGTGGCGGGTGACCCCCGACGCCTCCCTGGAGGTGGTGCTCGCGCACCCGACCGGCATCGTCGAGACCTACGTCGGCCGGGCGTCCGGGACCGAGGTGGAGATCGAGACCAAGGACGTGGCGCTGACCCCGCTGGCCAAGGAGGTCACCGCCACCCGCCGTCACTACACGCTCGACGGCGACCGGATGACGGTCGTTCACGACATGGCGGCCGTGGGCCGGCCCCTGCAGCACCACCTCACCGCGCACCTGCGCCGCCGCCCCGCCTGACCGGCACGTCCCCGGGGGTGGCACCAGCACCACCCCCGGGACGGATGCCAGGGGGATCGCCGCGGGACCCCCGGTTCGAGGAGGGTGGGGTGACCGATCCACTCCACCGGGGGGAACCCGACCGTGCACCTCTTCCGCAAGCCCGTGCGCTGGGCCGCAACCGCCGCGTGCGGGCTGCTCGCCCTCGCCGCCCTGCCCGCCTCGCCCGCCGCCGCCGCTCCGCCGGCCGGCGCTGCGGCGGCCGTTCCCGGGCGGTACGCCCACCAGCGGCTCGACTGGCGGCCCTGTCCGTCCGGTTCGCTCGAATGCGCCTCCATGACGGTGCCGCGCGACTGGTTCCACCCCGGTGCCGGAGCGGACCTCACGGTCACGGTGTCCCGTCACCGGGCCACCGGTCCCGCCGCCCGGCGCGGTGTGCTGATGATGGCCGCGGGCGGGCCCGGCGCCTCGGGGCTGGGCCGGCCCGAGGGGCTGGCCTCCTACGCCCCGAAGCTGGCGGCGGCGTACGACATCGTCGGCTTCGACCAGCGCGGGGTCGGGGCCAGTACCAACGTGGTCTGCTCGGACCAGGACACCGTCGACGCCATGTTCGGCGGCGGCGACCTGCGCGACCGCTCGCCGGAGGCGGTGAACGGCACGCTGGATGGGGCGCGGCGGTTCGTCGAGGACTGCCGGAAGAACTCGGGCGGTCTGCTGCCCTTCATCACCACCGATCAGGCCGTGCGCGACATGGACCTGTACCGCGCGCTGCTGGGGACCGAGCGGATCTCCTACTACGGCCCCTCGTACGCCACCTTCCTCGGCGCCCAGTACGCGCGGACGTTCCCGCGCCGGGTCGAGCGCATGGTCCTCGACAGCGCCATCGACGCCACCGGCGGCTGGCAGGAGTTCATGACGGGGCAGCCGCTGAGCTTCCAGCGGCGCTTCGAGGAGGACTTCCTGCCGTGGCTGGCACTCCACGACGACGTCTACCACCTGGGGCGGACCCCGCAGGAGGCCAAGGCCGGCTACGAGCGGCTGCGCGCCGCGCTCCGCGACCGCCCGCTGGACCTGGAGGGGACGCAGATCACCCCCGACCGCCTCGACGCGGCCGCGACGTCGCTCATCTACAGCGGCAGCCGCTTCCCCGACCTCGCGGCCGTGCTCGGCCTGCTCCGGAACCCGGACGCCGCGCCGCCCGCCGCCCGGCAGGCCCTCGCCGCGAAGCTCGGGCATCCGCTGGGGGCGGCGTTCGCCGCGGACTTCTTCTCGGTCGTCTGCCAGGACTCCCCGTGGGACCGTGACCTCGACCGCTGGGTGGCGCGCAGCGAGGCCGACGCCCGCACCCACCCCATGATCGGGGCCCGGGAGCTGTCCTACGCGGCGGTCTGCGCCCAGTGGCCGCGCTCGCGCGCGCCCCGGCCCGCGGGGAACGGCCGGGAGCTGCCGCCCATCCTGATGCTGGGCTCGACGCACGACCCGGCGACCTACTACGAGGGTGCGGTGCGGGCCCACCAGCGACTGGCGGGCTCGCGCATGATCACCGTGCACGGCGGCGACCATGGCGTGTACCAGGCGGGCAACGCCTGCGTCGACGGGTACGTGGAGGGCTTCCTGGCCGACGGCCGGCTGCCGGCCGCGGACGCCGCCTGCGAGGGGAATCCGCTGCCGGTCCCCACGGCGCCGGCACGGGGCTGATCCGGCAGGGGGCTGATCCGGCACGGGCCCGGCGCGCACGGCGCACCGGGCCCGTCCGCCCCGTCCCGGAGCCTCAGGCCGAGGAGCCGCTGTCCACGACGAGGTCGGAGCCGACGACCGCGCCGGCGGCCGGCGAGGCGAGGTAGAGGACGGCCGCGGCCACCTCCTCGGCCTCCGCGGCCCGCCCGAGCGGGGTCTGCGTCTTCATCCGCTCGGTGCGCTCCGCCTCCGTCTCGCCCGGCAGCAAGGACATGGGCGCGACGGAGGCACCCGGGCTGACGGCGTTGATGCGGACGCCCTCCTGGACGTGGTCGAGGGCTGCGGCGCGGGTGAGGGCGGAGACGGCGGCCTTCGAGGTGATGTACGCGGCGGCGCCGGGGATGCGCAGGTGGGCGCCGAGGTTGGAGGAGATGTTGACGATGGCGCCGCCGCCGTTCTCCCTCATGTGCGCGATCTCGTGCTTCATCGCCAGCCAGACGCCGGTGACGTTGGTGCGCAGCACGGCGTCCCAGTCCTCCTCGTCCACGTCGGCGACGGGGCCGCCACCCCGCAGTATCCCCGCGTTGTTGACGGCGACGTCCAGGCCGCCGAAGCGGGTGACGCTCGCCCGGACGAGCTCGCGCAGGCTGTCGGAGTCGGTGACGTCCGCGGTGACGGCGGCCGCGGCGCCGCCGGCCGCCCCGATGAGGGCGACCGTCTCCTCCAGCGGGGCCGCGGTGCGTCCGGCGGCGACCACGGACGCACCCTCGGCGGCGAAGGCGAGGGCGATCGCCCGGCCGAGGCCGGAGCCCGCGCCGGTCACCAGGACGGTCTTGCCGGTGAAGCGGTGCTGCATGTCGATGACTCCTTCGAGGGAGGGGCACCCGCCCCATATTTAACTGATCGGTTCAGAATTCGGCGCTGCGGAAGGGGAGCCCGAAGGCTCCCCTTCCGCGTGGTCTTCAGTCCAGCAGGGTCAGGGCCTGCTCGGCCGCGTCCCGCACCCTGGCGGGGTCCGCGCAGGCCTTGCCCACGACCCGTACTCCCTGGAGCAGCACCAGCAGCATGCGGGCCAGCGCTCTGGGATCGCGGTCCGGGGCCAGCTCGCCCTGCCCCTGGGCCCGTACGAGGGCGGAGTGGAGCAGGGTTTCCAGGCGGTCCCAGCCCGCCTCGACCCGGCGGGCCGCGGCCGTGTCGCGCGAGGCCAGTTCGGCGGCGGTGTTGGTGACGAAGCAGCCGTTCAGCCGCTCCTGCGGCGCGCCGGCCTCGGCGGCGAAGCGGCGCACCACCGCCCTGACCGCGGGCAGTGCGGGCCCCGGCCGCGACAGCTCCGCGAGGAGCAGCAGGTCACGGGATTCGGCGTAGCGGTCGAGCGCCTTCAGGTAGAGCTCGTGCTTGCTGCCGAAGGTCGCGTAGATGCTCGCGCGGCCGATGCCGAGGCACTCGACGAGGTCGGCCACCGACGTCGCCTCGTAGCCGCGCCGCCAGAACAGCTCGAGGGCCGACTGCAGCACGGCGTCCGGATCGAATTCCTTGGTCCTGGCCATGCCCAAGATCATAGAAGATTCTGGAACGAGCAGTCAACAAAAGGGGTCAGGGGATCGCCGTCCCGCCCCGGCGCGCCCCGGCGGCCCATCCGTGCTGTGCTCGTAGAGGAGGGGCAACGGGAGGAAGGCACGCAGTCACCGACCCAGAGGAGGAACCATGACCAGGAACCTGCGGGCCCGGGACATCATGACCGGGGACGTGCAGTGCGTACGGGAGGACCAGTCCCTGCTGGACGCGTCGCGCATGATGCGCGACCTGAACGTCGGCGCCCTGCCCATCTGCGGGAACGACGGGCGCCTCCAGGGAATGATCACCGACCGCGACATCGTCGTGAAGTGCTGCGCCGAGGGCCGGGAGCCCGCCGGGGTCAGTGCCGGTGAGCTGGGCGGGGTCCTGCACTGGGTGGACGGCGAGACCACCGCCCAGGAGGCCCTGGACACCATGGAGGTCCACCAGATCAAGCGGCTGCCGGTGATCGACATGGCCGGGGGCCATCGGCTCGTGGGCATGATCACCGAGGCCAATCTCGCGAAGAACCTCTCCGACGCGGACATCGCGGAGTTCGCGGTGCGCGTCTACGCCGCCAACTGACGACCGCGTCCGGTGCCACCGGGCGGCCGTCCCCGAGGGCCGTCGCCAGGGCCTGCTAAAGGGGATGGCCGTCCGGGCCGGTGTGGTCGGCCTGGCTGGTGAACTTGTTGAGGAAGACGTCGTAGAGGCCGTCGGGGCGGCGGGTGAAGGTGGCCCCGTCCTGCCAGGTGCCGTTGTCGGGCCACCACTGGCTGCCGTAGGGGTCGCCCTGGTTCTGGTGGATGTTGTGCATGCCCAGGCCGCCGTGGTCGAAGGGCTCGCCGAGGATCAGGATCGGCCGGCCGGGAACGAGGATCGGTTCCAGGGCCCCCGCGGCGTCCAGGTTGGAGCCGGAGATCCATGGGCGGGGCGGGTGCAGCCGGTCCAGCAGGCGCTGGATCCACGCGGGCGGGTGGCGGACGAAGAGGCAGCCGGGGCGGTCCACCAGGGCCGGGTGGCGCAGGTAGTCGACGGCGCCCGAGCCGGACGACATCGACAGGTCGTGGTAGCCGGCGGCCATGGCGGGCAGCGGGTCGAGCTGCGAGGCGGACAGGGTGAAGGTCTTCCACTGGACGCCGGTGGCCGACTCCTTGCTGTCCACGTCGACGGCGCACCGGTAGCGCCCGGCGGGCGCGTCGACCTCCAGGTTGACGTGGAACCAGTGCCCCTGGGTGTCGGGCTGGTCGCGGAAGTGGCTGTGCAGCGTCCCTGACAGCACGCCGTAGGAATCGAGCGGCATGACCGTCAGTCAACCACCGCCGGCCCGTCGGCGGGGGTGACTCGCTCGGGTTCCGCCGCCCGTGGCCCCGGGCGGCACGACCCGGTCACCCGCGCGGGCGCGCCCGGGGCGGGCGGCCCGGCGGGCCTCAGTTGGCGCAGTCGGTGTCGTGCGCCGGGCGGCGGCCGGTGGTGAGGAAGGTGGTGACGGTGCGGTCCGTACAGGCGTTGCCGTTGCCGAGGTAGAGGCCGTGGCCGCCCTGCTCGACGGTGACGAGGACCGCCCGGTCCCCCAGGGCCTCGCGCATCTTCAGGCCCTTGGAGTGGGGCGTGGAGGGGTCCCGGCGGCTCTGCACCATCAGGATGTCGGACGGTCCGTTCGCGGTGATCCGGGTCGGCTTCTGCTCCGGGGCGTCCTTCCAGTACGCGCAGGGCAGCACGTTGACGGGCATGCCGGCGGTGAGGGGGTGGCGGGCGCGGTCCTCGTCCACGGCGCGCTGGCCCGCGGCGGCGCCCTCGCGCGGCCAGGCCACGTCGTTGCAGAGCACGGCGACCAGCTGGGCGGCGTCCTCGTCGCGCAGCGGCTGGGCCAGCTCCGGCGGGAGGACGGGAGTGGCCGCCGGGTCCCGCAGGGAGACGAGGAGCTTGGCGAGGGCGGGGAAGGCGGAGTCTCCGTACAGGGCGTTCTGCACGGCCTGGCGCAGGCCGTTGCCGGTCAGGGGCACGCCCGGGGTGGTCGACGGCCGCGGCACGCGGTCCAGGGAAGCGGCGAGGGCGAGCAGTTGCGGCTCCACGTCCCGGGGGTCGGCGGCCAGCCGCAGGCCGTCGCGGTCCCGGTCGGGGTGGGCCGCCCAGGCGGCGAAGTCGGGGAAGCGGTCGTCGGCGCCCTGGCCCATGTTGGCCAGCCAGCCCCGGGCGAGGCGGGTGGGGTCGGGGTCGCCGCTGCTGTCCAGGACCCAGCGGTCGGTGCGCTCCGGGTGCTTCTGCGCGTACACGGCGCCGACGTAGGTCCCGTACGAGACGCCCCAGGCGGAGATCTTGCGTTCGCCGAGGACCTCGCGGAGCCGGTCCATGTCGGCGACCTCGTTGGCGGTGGTGAAACTGCGCAGTACGGGGCCGCCGTTGCGGGCGCAGGCCTCGGCGACGCGCTCGGAGCGGGTGATGTTCTCGGAGATGTCGCCGTTCGGGGCGGGCCAGGCGCGCAGGCTGGTGAGGTAGCGGTCGCCGGGGGCCAGGCCGCAGGAGGCGGTGGTGCTGCCGCCGACGCCGCGGGGGTCGAAGGCGACGAGGTCGTAGGCGCCGGCGAGCTGCTTCTGGAGCGCGGCGCCCTTCTGCGTGAGGCGCTGGACGCCCGAGCCGCCGGGGCCTCCGGGGATGACGACCAGGGTGCCGCGGCGGGCCGCGGGGCGCTCGCTGCGGACGCGGGAGACGGCGACGGTGATCTGCGGGCCGGCCGGGTTCGCGTAGTCGAGGGGGACGGGCAGGTCGGCGCACTCCTGGGTGGCGGGGCCGCCGGGCTTCGCGCAGGGGTGCCAGGCGAGCCGGGGAAGCGGCGCTCCCGCTCCGGGCGCCGTGGCCGCCGCCGGGACGACGGCGCTCAGGGTGGTGGCGGCGGTGGCGGCGCAGAGGGCGAGGAGGAGGGCCTTGTTCCTGCGGTTCCTGGAATTCGTCATGGGGCAAGCCTCGTGGTCCGCGGCCCCGGCCCCCATCCGGCAGCCCGGTCGCCCCGGGGTGGGGATAACCCCCCTTGCCGGTCAGGCGTGGTGGCCGTGGGGCCGGTGGGTGCAGCAGCCGTCCCCGAGCATCTGGCGCAGGACCGGCTGCCAGTCGGGGCCGGGCCCGGTGCTCCGGGGGTGGGCGGCTTCGAGTGCGGCGCGTTCGTGGAGGGTTCCGGCGCGCACGGCCGCCCGGACGCGGACGAGGTCGGCGAAGTCGGTGAAGGGGTCGCCGTCGACGAGGGTGAGGTCGGCGAGCCTGCCCGGTTCCACGGTGCCGAGGTGGTCGGCGACGCCGAAGACGCGGGCCGGGGTGCGGGTGGCGGTGGTGAGGGCCTCGGCCGGGGAGAAGCCGTACCGGTGCAGGGCGCGCAGGGCGAGGTGGAGGTGCAGGCCGACCGGGGTGAGGGGTGCGTCGGTGCCGAGGGCGATGCGGCCGCCGCCCGCGAGGACCCGCCGGTAGACGTCGGTCTCCCGTTCCAGGGCGGTGAGTTGTTCGGCGGTGGGTGGCAGGGCGGCGGCGGCCCGGACGGCGCTCGCGTCCCAGGGGGGCATCAGGGCGGTGACGCGGGGGTCGTCGGCGAGGGACGGGTCGGCGCCGATCAGCGGCAGGGCCGCGAAGGGGGTGGCGATGAGGTCGAAGCCGCCGTGGGTGTAGAGCGCGAGGGTGTCCTCGTAGGTGTGGCCGGCCGGGGTGGCGCCGTGGCCGTGTTCGGCGCGTTCGGTGGCGACGAGGTGGGTGGTGAGGTCCTGGCCGGAGGCGATGCCCTGGGCGCACAGGTGGGAGCCGGCCAGGACGCCGAGCCGCTCGTGCGCGAAGCGGGCGGCCTGCTCCATGAAGGCGTAGGGGGCGCGGACGTAGGTTTTGACGAAGTCCCAGTCCAGTGCCTGCGCCCGGGCCAGGGAGCGGGCGAGGCCCTCGGCGGTGCGGTGGGCGCGGCCCATGCTGTAGGCGACGCGGGAGCCGTCGAGGAGTTCGCCGCCCGCCAGCAGGCGGGGGGCGGTGAGCCGGCCGGCGTGGATGTCGTCGCGCAGGCGGGCCTGTTCGTGGGCGGAGCCGCCGAGGGAGACGGTGGTGGTGACGCCGTAGGCGAGGTGCAGGAGGCCCTGGCGGGCGCCGTAGGTGTACGGGTACGGGTGGACGTGGGCGTCCCACAGCCCCGGCAGGACGGTGTCCCCGGAGGCGTCGACGGTGCGGGCCGCGCGGCGGCCGGGCCGGTGCGCTTCGACGGCGGTGACGCGCCCGCCGCTGATCAGGACGTCGACGTCGGCGCGGGGCGGGGCTCCGGTGCCGTCCCAGAGCAGGCCGGCGTGCACGACGGTGTCGACGGGGGCGGGGCGGCGGTGGGTCAGGGCGACCGGGACGGTGCGGGGCGGCCGGGCGGGGGCGCCGTCGGCGTCGAGGGTGAGCAGGCGCAGCCGGTCGCCCGACTGGTAGAGCAGGGTGCGGGAGTCGGCGGCCCAGGAGGGGTGGTCGGCGCTCTCGTCGGTGAGGCGGCGGGCGGGTCCGGTGGGGGTTCCGTCGGGGGTGACGGGCAGCAGCCACAGGGCGGATTCGCAGACGCAGGCGAGGAAGCGGCCGTCGGGCGACCAGACGGGGCCGCTCGCGTAGCCGTCGGAGAGGGAGGCGTGCGGGGCGAGGGCGTGCAGGCGGGCGGCGCCGGTGGTGGTGTCGACGATCCGGATGAGGTTGTGGCCCTCGCGGAAGCGGTGGCTGATCCGGTTGCGGTCGCAGAGGGCGATGTGGCGGCCGTCGGGCGACCAGCTGGGCGGGCTCGGCAGTCCGCCGCCGCCGAGGGCCGCCACGAGGGGGGTTTCGGCGGCGGTGGCGAGGTCGCGGACGAGGAGGCGTCCGGCGAGGTCGAGGCAGGCGAGGCGGGTGCCGTCCGGGGAGAGCGAGCCGTAGACGCGGCCGCCTGCGGCGAGGACGCTCTCGTGGCCGCCGGCGAGTTCGCGGCGCCGTACGGTGTTGAGTCCGTCGCGGTCGTCGGTGTAGATCAGCGCCCGGCCGTCGGGGGTCCACACCGGTCCCTGGAGGTAGGCGGTCGCGGGGGCCTGGGCGATCCTGCGCGGGGCTCCCCCGGCGACGGGCACGGTCCACAGGGCGTTCAGGGCGACGAGGGCGACGGTGCGGCCGTCGGGCGAGAGGCTGGGCAGGTGGACCGCGCGTACGGGGCGTCCGGGCTCGGCCTCCAGCGCGTACTCCTTGACGCGGTAGCGGGGGCGGGGCACTTCGAGGGTGGCGTCGAGGGGGATCTCGCGGCCGGTGGTGTCGTGGTGCGGGCGGATCACCCGGAAGCGGCCGTCGAGGGTGACGAGGAGGTGGTCGTCGCCGATCCAGCGCGGGGGCGCGGGGGCGAGGTCTCCGTCGAGGGGGACGGGGCGGCCGTCGGCGTGCAGGGTGAGGAACTGGGCCTTGCGGGGTCCGGGGGCGGCGGACAGCCAGGCGGTGCGGCCGCCCGGCGAGACGGCGGGGGTCAGCAGGCTGCCGTCGGCGACGGTGTGGTCGGCGCGTACGGGGCCCCGTCCGTCGGCGGCGACGGAGGCGAGGGTGCGGGCGGTCAGGGTCTCCCCGTCGACGGTGGCGCGGACGAAGAGCACGCGGGCGCCGTCCGGGGTCCACACGGGGTCGAAGTCCTCCCAGGCGCCCTCCTGTCCGGGGCCCGGCTGCCCGGGGAGACCGGTGAGGGGGACGGGGCGGCCGCCCGTGAGGGGGACGGTCCAGATCCGGTACGGGGCGCCGGTGACGGGGTCCCCGCCGCGTTCGGAGCAGAAGGCGAGGCGGCGGCCGTCGGGCGACCAGGCGGGCGCACGGTGGTCGAAGGGGCCGTCGGTGAGCCTGCGCAGGCCGGATCCGTCGGCGTCCATCACCCAGATGTGGAAGGCGCCGCCCCGGTAGGCGCTCATGGCGATCCGGTGGCCGTCCGGGGAGAACACCGGGCGGCCGGGCTCCAGGTCGGGCGGGGTGAGGCGGGTGGCGGGGGCGCCGTCGGGGGGCAGCGACCACAGGACTCCCTGTACCTCGGCGACGACGCGCTCCCCGGTGGCGGTGGCGGCGCCGTTGGTCGCGCGGGTGAGGCGGATCCGGGCGGTCTCCCCGGCCGCGACCGCGCCGGCGGCGGCCGGAGCGGTCGCGGTCGCGGGGGCCGGGTCCGCGCCGGTGGGGTCGGGGCCGGCCGGGCCCGTGGCCGCCGCGGCCGGCGGGCGGCCGACCAGCGCCGCCAGCGCTCCCGCCGAGCCCGCCCGTAGGACCGTCCTGCGCGCCACCCGCACCCCGACCACCCGTTCCGTGTCTCGCCGTCCGTCCGACTGCCCGTCAGGCAGCCAAACGATCAAGACCGGGTTCCGGCAACGGCCTCGCCCCGGCGGGCCGTACGTCCGCCGGGGCGAGGGATCCGTGGTGCGTCAGGAGATGCGCATGTTCGCCATCATGCCCATGGCCCCGTGGTCGAACAGGTGGCAGTGGTAGACGTAGGTGCCACGGTAGCCGGTGAAGGTGGCCTGGAGCTTCACCGTTTCGCCCGGCTTGAGCGGGACGGTGTCCTTCAGGCCCGTCTCGGAGCCGGCGGTGACCGGCTGCCCGTTCCGCTCCAGCACCCTGAACTGCACGAGGTGCATGTGGAAGTTGTGCGGGGCGAACTGGTTGGAGTTCTTCACGGTCCAGATCTCGGTGGCACCGTAGGCGATCTCGGTGTCGATCCGGTCCATGTCGTACGTCTTGCCGTTGATGTACGCCTGGCTGCCCGGGCTGCCGGTCTCGTCCATCTTCATGTCGAAGCTGCGGTTGACGCTCGCGGCGGGCAGCGGCGGGAGGGTGCGCAGGGTGTCCGGGACGACGCTCTCGTCCCGTGCGGTGCGGGTGACCCGGAACTGGATCACCTTGCCGACCACGTCGGCCGATTCGAAGGGGGCGACGTCCTTGTTGACCAGTTCGACGGTGGTGCCGACCGGGTAGCGGGAGAAGTCGATGACGACGTCGGCGCGCTCGCCCGGGCTGATCGCGACGGTGTCGGTGCGGTGCGGGGCGGGGAGCAGGCCGCCGTCCGTGCCGATCTGGACGATCTCGGAGCCGTCGGCGAGGCGGAGGGCGAAGAACCGCTGGTTGGCCGTGTTGGTGAGGCGGAAGCGGTACTTGCGGGCCGCCACCTCGAAGTACGGCCAGGCCTTTCCGTTGGCGAGGATGACGTTGCGGTGCTTGAAGTCGCCCATCTCGTAGATGAGTTCGCCGTTCTGCGCGAAGCGGGCGTCGCGCAGCGAGACCGGGACGTCGTAGGCGCCGGAGGGCAGGCGCAGGCGGCGCTCGATGTCGTCGGTGAGGACGTAGGTGCCCGTCATGCCGCGGAAGACGTTCTCCGACTCCATGTGGTGGGCGTGGTCGTGGAACCACAGGTTCGCGTGCGGCTGGGTGTTGGGGTAGGTGTACGTCTTGGTGCCGCCGTCCGGCTCGATGAGGTCCATCGGGGAGCCGTCGCTGTCCTGCGGCACGTGGGCGCCGTGCAGGTGGATCGAGGTGGGGACGGAGAGGGAGTTGGTCTGGCGGACCACGACCCGGCGGCCGGACTCGGCCTTGATGACGGGGCCGGGGAAGGATCCGTTGAAGGTGCGCAGCCGGGTGGTCAGGCCGGGCACGATCTCCTTCGAAGCCTCCTTCAGGTTCATCCGGTAGTAGCTGGTGGTGCTCGTCGTCAGGTACGGCTGGAGGACCGGGGCGAGCGGCATCCTCTGGGTGAACTTGGCTATGCCCGCGGCGTCGAGCTCGGCCGCGGGGGCGGGGGGCTCGGTGGCGACCGCGTTCACGACCGGCAGCAGCATCCCGCCCGTGCCGACGATGCTGGTGGCGGCCACGCCCGCCCTGAGTGCGGTCCGTCGAGTGATCACTGTTCCCCCGTGGGTGGTTGCCCGGCGGCTCCCTGCCGCGCGGCCGGCCGCGTGGGTACGCGGTTGTGGACGCGGGAAGCATGTTCGATCACGGTTGTGCCGCGCTCGTGCGGCCGTGGGGCCCCCGCCCGGTTCCGCTGGAGCCGCGGAGCACGGGCCGGGCGCGGGGGTCCGGGCGGGCCGGGTACGGGGTCCGGGCCGCGGACCGTTGGGCCGTTCGGGCGACAGTGCGGGTGTCCTGCGCGGCAGGAGCGGTAGCGTCCACGCCGTGGCGCCCCGGCCGGGTCATATTGACTGAACGGCGCGCCGAGTGCGCGACGCGACCTGCTTCATGACGCTTCATCACTGTGGAGGCCATGCGTGATGCGTATCCGGTCCGTTCTGGTGGCCACCGCCCTGCTGGCGACCCTGTCGCCCGCCGCGTACGGGCGGGCCGCCACGGGCGGGCCCCTCTCCTTCGACGGGCAACCGGCTCACGACGTGGCCCTGTACGGAATCGAGGGGTCCGGGACGACGGGGCGCGCGGGGGCCCAGGAGTTCGTCTCCGACGGCTCCCGGCTGACCCGGGTGAGCCTGTACCTGAGCAGCCGTGCCGGGACGGGGACGGTGGACGTACAGGTCCGCGGCGTCCGCGACGACCCCGCCTCCGCGGTCGCGTCCGCCCGGGTCGACCTCTCGGGGCTGGGCGGACCGGGTGCCGGCTGGGTGGAGGTCCCGCTGGAGGCCGCACTGCGGCCGGGCGCCACGTACTACCTCTTCGCGCAGGCCGCCACGGCCGGGGGGCGACCGGTCGTCTGGCACGGCACCCGCGCGGCGCCGCCGGGCGCTCCGGCCGCCTCGCGGTACGACGAGGAGCTGGGCGGCTGGCAGGAGGACGAGGGGCGGCTCGCGTTCTACGTGAACCCGGAGGGCGGCGAACGGTGCGGGGAGACCGAGGCCTGCTACGTACCGGACACGATGCGGCGCGCGCGGACCGCCGGGCTGCTCACCGACGGGAAGGCGGTGGAGGCCGTCGACCCGGCCTTCGCGGTCGGCGCCCACTACGTGGAGGGCAGCAACGTGCTGGTGCTGCCGTCGGGCCGGTGGCGCTACCTCCCGTCGGGCGCGGCGGCGTCGCGCGTCGTGGCGGCGGACGACCCGGGCGCCCTGGCCCAGATCGCCGAGTCCCGGCGCTGGCTGGCCTCCGGTGTGGTCCCGGGTTCGGCCGGGGCGCGGCGGGCGGGCGCGGAGCGGGCGCTGCTGTCGATGCGGGCCCTGCTGCGTTCCAACGGGGCCTTCGCGGCGGCCTGGTCCCCCTTCTGGGACTTCTCCTGGCCGCGTGACTCGGCCTTCGCCGCGGCCGCCTTCGCGCACACCGGCCATGACGAGGAGGCGTACCGGATCCTGCTGTACAACGCGGCCACGCAGCGGGCGGACGGCACCTGGGAGGCCCGCACCCGCCTGGACGGCTCCGGGCCGCCCGACACCCGGACCTGGCAGCTCGACGCCAACGGCTGGGTGCCCTGGGCCACCTGGCAGTGGTACCGGGCGGCTCCGCCGGCGGACCGCGACGAGCGGCTGCGCGCGCTCTACCCGGCGATCTCCAGGGCCGCCGACCACACCGCCGGGTCCCTGGACGCGGAGGGGCTGCCGCCGGCCTCCCCCGACTACTGGGAACTGTCCACCGACACCGCCAACATCGGTACGGCCGCTCCCCTGCTGGCGGGGCTGAACGCCGCGGCCGACCTGGCGGCCGGCCTCGGGCGGGGGGAGGACGCGCGGCGGTGGGCGCAGGCCGCCGGACGGCTGGAGGCGGGGATCGCGAAGCGGTTCGCACCGCTCGGCTACCCGCGCACCGTCGACGGGCTCCACGGCCGCGACAGCGCCGCCGCGTTCATGGCTCCGCCCTTCAACACCGCCCCCGCCGATCTGCCCGCCGCCCTCGACGACACCTACCGGGCCCTGCTGCGCCCCAACGGCGGTCTGGTCCCGGGGAACGACCCCGACGCGCCGTGGGGGAACGTCTCCTGGACGGCGAGCACCTCCTTCTTCGCGCTGGCCTGGTCGGCCACGGGCCGGCGGGACAAGGGCGGCGCGGTGCTGGACTGGGTGCTGTCGCGGCGCAACCTGCTCGGCGAGCTGCCCGAGACGGTGGACGAGCAGGGCCTGCCGAAGGCCGTGGTGCCGCTGGGCTGGACGGACGCGCTGGTGCTGCTCACCCTCCTGCAGCAGGACGGCACGACGCTGCCGACCCCGCCGCGGCGCTGACGGCACGGCCGCCGCCCGCGCGCCGGTCCCCGATGATGAGGACGCCCGGCGGGCGGGTGACCGCGGGCGGGAGCGTCAGGGGGCGGCGGCCGGGGGTGAGGGACCCGAGGACGCGGGGGCCGCGGGCCCCGGTGCAGTCGGGTGCGTTGCCGGGGAGGCCGTGGACGGTGAGGAAGCCGAGGACGGCGAAGGCGTACGCCTCCTTCGCGGCGGCGGGCAGACCGAGCGCGTCCGAGGTGAGCAGGGCGGTGCCCGGGGGCAGTTCCCCGCGCAGGGCCGCCATCAGGGCGGGGTTGCGGGTGCCGCCGCCGGAGGCGATGACCTCGGTGGCGCCCAGGGGCCGCAGGGCGTCGGCGACGGTCCGGGCGGTGAGCCGGGTGAGGGTGGCGAGGACGTCCTGCGGCGGGAGGCCGGGGTGGGGGGCCAGGGCGGCGCGCAGGTGGCCGGGGTGGAAGAGCTCCTTGCCGGTGGTCTTGGGGGCGGGCAGCCGGTAGTAAGGCTCGTCGAGGAGCCGGCGCAGCAGGGGCGCGTGGACCCGGCCGGCGGCGGCGAGGGCGCCGTCCGCGTCGTGGTCGAGCCGCCCGGCGGTGAGCTCGCGTACGGCGGCGTCGAGGAGGGCGTTGCCGGGGCCGGTGTCGAAGGCCACGGGCGGGCCGGTCGGCGGGAGGACGGTGAGGTTGGCGATCCCCCCGATGTTCAGGGCGGCGGGGACGCCGGGGCGGCCGCGCAGCAGCATCAGGTCGACGAGGCTGACCAGCGGGGCGCCCTGGCCGCCGGTGGCGACGTCGCGGGGCCGGAAGTCGCTGACGACGGGGCAGCCGGTGGCCTCGGCGATCCAGGCCGGGCTGCCGATCTGCAGGGTGCCGTGCACCCGGCCGGCGTCCGCCCAGTGGAAGACGGTCTGCCCGTGCGAGGCCATCAGCTCGGCGCGTCCTGCGCACAGTTCGCGGTCGGCGCGGACGGCCAGCGCGGCGAAGGCCTGTCCGATGCGGGTGTCGAGGCGGCACACGTCGGCCAGGGTGGTGGGGGCGGGCGGCAGGGCGGCGGCGAGGGCGGTCCGCAGGGGGTCCTCATAGGGGGCGCTGACCATGCCGAGCGGGACCAGGCGCAGGGTGCCGTCCTCGTCGAGGGCGATGTCGGCGGCGGCGGCGTCGACGGCGTCGTACGAGGTGCCGGACATCAGGCCGACGACCCTCACCGCAGCGGTCCCCGGTGGTCGTCGCCGCGCAGGCCGGCCAGGGCGAGGGCACTGAGGGCGCAGAGGCCGCCGGCGTAGTAGGCGGGGACGTCGGGGTCGCCCGTGGCGGCGGTCAGGGCGGTGACGATCAGGCCCGCGCAGCCGGAGAAGACGGCGTTGGCGAGGGCGTAGGCGAGTCCGAGCCCGGTGCAGCGCACGGCGGAGGGGAACATCTCGGCGAGCATGGCGGGGCCGGGGCCGGCGAGCAGCCCGACCGTGGCGCCCGCGGCGAGCAGGGCGGCCGCCTTGGCGGGTGCGGCGGTGGCCGGGTCCCGCAGGAGGTGCAGGAGCGGGAGCGCGCACAGGGCCACGGCGAGGGCGCCGGCGAGCATGACGGGGCGGCGGCCGACGCGGTCGCTGAGCCGGCCGGCGGGGAGGATCGAGGCGGCGAAGCCGAGGTTGGCGAGGGTGGTGGCGATCAGTGCCTCCCGGAAGGACGCGCCGAGGGTGGACTGGAGGTAGGACGGGAGGACGACGAGGAAGGTGTACCCGGCCGCCGACCAGCCCATGATCCGCCCGACACCGAGCACCACGGCCCGCGCCGTGCCGATGCTCGGGGCGGGTGCGGGGTCGACGGCGGATGCGGGGTCCGGGACGGGTGGGGGGTCCGGGACGGGTAGGGGGGCCAGGGCTGGTACGGGGGCCGGGGCGGGTGCGATGGCCGGGGCAGGCGCGGTGGCCGGAGCAGGTTCCGCGGCGGGTTCCGGGGCGGGTTCCGGGGCGGGAGTGCGGCGGCGGGGTTCGGGGAGGGTGGTGCGCAGGGCGAGGGCGGTCAGGCCGAGCGGGAGGGCCAGCAGGAACGGGATCCGCCAGCCCCACCCGTACAGGGCCGCCGGGGGGAGCAGCGAGGCCGTCAGGGCGGCGGCCGCGGCTCCGGCGAGCAGGCCCAGGGCGACGGTCAAGGACTGCCAGGCCCCGTACCGGCCGCGTCTGCCCGGGGGCGCGTGCTCGGTCATCAGGGCCACCGCGCCGCCGAACTCCCCTCCGGCGCACAGGCCTTGCACCGCGCGCAGCAGGACGAGCAGCCAGGGGGCGGCGGCGCCCGCCGTCGCCCGGTCCGGGAGCAGGCCGATCAGGGTGGTGGCGAGGGTCATCAGGGCGATCACGAGGACCAGCGCGGGGCGGCGCCCGTCCCGGTCGGCGAGGCGGCCGAAGAGGAGGGCTCCGGCGGGCCGGAAGAAGAAGGCCACGGCCAAGGAGGCGTAGGCGGCCAGGAGCGGCGCGACCGGGTCCGTGCCCGCCGTGCCCGGGGTGAAGAAGCGGTCGGCGATGACGGTGGCGAAGCAGCCGTACACGCCGAACTCGTACCACTCGACGAAGTTCCCGGCCGCGCCGGCCAGCAGCGCCCGGCGCGGCGGGACGGCCCGGCCGGTGGGCCCGGTGGCGGGTGGAGCGGCGGGCGGGCCGGGCGCGGCCGCTCCCGGCGGGCCGGTCACGTCGTCGGGTGCAGCCGGGAGGGGGTGTGCGCGGCGGGGGGTGCCGGGCGGGCGGCGGCGGGGGTCAGGGCGCTGCCCGACAGCCAGGTGCGCCAGTCCATGTTCCAGTCGCCGAAGCCGTTGTCGAAGGGGGCCATCGGGGCGCCGCCGCTGTTGACCACCTCGACGATGTCGCCCTCGCGGACCGTCTCGAAGAACCAGGCGGCGTCCTCGGTGGACATGCCGGTGCAGCCGTGGCTGACGTTCTCCTCGCCCTGCGCCTCGACCGACCAGGGTGCGGCGTGGACGTACTCGCCGCTCCAGGTGACCCGGGTCGCGTAGAGGACGGGGAGGTCGTAGAACTCCTTGGTGCCCTTCTGGATGCCGACGGTGTCCCCGCGCATGCGGACCTTGGCCTCCTTGCCGAGGACGACCTTGATGCCGCTGCGGGTCAGGAAGCCCGCCTTGCCGGTGGTGACCGGGATGGTCCGGATGACCCGGCCGTTGCGGCGTACGGTCATCTCGTGGGCGGCGGAGTCGGTGACGGCCTCGATCCGGTCGGCGACGGTGAACTCCAGGGACTCGGAGGGGCCTCCGTACCCGTGGCCGCCGAGCTCGACGCCGTCGAGGCCGCTGCGGACGCGGACCACGGTGTGGGCGGGCCAGTAGGTGCGGGGCCGGAAGTGCAGGGTGGTGTCGTCGACCCAGTGCCAGGCGCCCTCGACGTGGGGCTCCGAGGTGACCTGGAGGCCCTGTTCGACGCGGGCCCGCGCGTCGGCGTCCTCGGCGGGGACCGGGCGGCTCAGAACGGCCGTCACGATCTCTCCGGCCCCGTACGTGCCCGGGCGGGGTCCGAACTCGGCGGTGAGCCTGCCCCCGTCGGCCACCGGGGGCGCGGTCCGGAAGGCCATGGTGACGCCGACCGGGGTGCCGTCCCCGTCCTGGGCGCCGACCCGCAGGGTGTAGGTCTCCCCCGCCCGCAGCGGTTCGGTGTTGCGCCAGTGGCCGCCGCCCGGGGCGAGGGCGCCGGCCAGGTGGCGGCCGTGGCCGTCGTGGACGGTGACGTCGGTGAGGCTGCCGGCCTGCGAGCGGGCCAGGGCGATCTCCAGGGGTCCGCCCGCGTCCGTGGGGAGGGCTTCGGGGCGGCGGAACGCCGGATCGGGCAGCAGGGACGCCGCTCCGTGGGCGGTGGCCAGAACCCGCTGTTCCCGCCAGGCACCGCACGGCCCTCCCCGGAAGGCTCCGGCCTCGCACCAGCCGGCGGCGACGGGGCCGCGGTCGCCGTCCTCCCCGTCGACGGCGCGGCCGACCAGCAGGGTGACCGCCGCGTCCCGGGCCGCGCCCGCGGCCGTCCGGTCCAAGGGGCCGTTCCCCGCGGACGGTTGGCCGGGGGCGGCGGCGACGGCCAGCAGGGCGCCCGTCACGGCAGCCGCCGCACTCCACGCTTGAGTCCGTGACTTCGCCACGCAGCCCTCCCAGGTCGCACACGCCGGATGGCAGCATCAAAACGACCGGAGCACGAAACGATGATCATAAACTCGGTCCTGGGGCCGAACGGGCGCGCCAAGAGAACCCGGACGGAGCAGAGCACGCCGTCCGCCGCCCCTCACGGTCCGCCCGGCCCCGTCCTATCGGACGGCGGTTTCCGGACACCCCCTATGGGGTCGCGGGAGGCCGTTCTGGGGTTCGCAGGTGGCGGAGGGCGCCGGTCCGGTCCCGTACGCTCGACGAATGGCGAAGTATTTCGACGTGCACCCGGAGAACCCCCAGCGGCGCACCATCAGCGGCGTGGCCGACAGCATCCGTTCGGGCGCGCTCATCGCGTATCCGACGGACTCGTGTTTCGCGTTGGGGTGTCGGCTCGGCAACCGCGACGGCCTCACCCGGATCCGTACGATCCGCGACCTGGACGACCGCCACCACTTCACCCTGGTGTGCCAGAACTTCGCCCAGCTGGGGCAGTTCGTACAGGTCGACAACGACGTCTTCCGCGCGATCAAGGCGGCGACACCCGGCCCGTACACCTTCATCCTGAAGGCCACCTCGGAGGTGCCCCGCCAGCTCATGCACCCGAAGAAGAAGACGGTCGGCGTCCGGATCCCCGACCACCTCGTCACCCAGGCCCTCCTGGCCGAGCTGGGCGAGCCCCTGGTGTCCAGCACGCTGCTCCTGCCGGACGAGGAGGAGCCGCTGACGCAGGGCTGGGAGATCAAGGAGCGGCTCGACCACGTGGTGGACGCCGTGCTCGACTCCGGGGACTGCGGGACCCGGCCCACGACGGTCATCGACTTCTCCGGCGGCGAGGCCGAAATCATTCGCCGCGGTGCGGGCGACACGGACCGTTTCGAGTAACGGCGCAGGACGCACCTTCTCGTACGAGGGCGGATTCCGTTACTGGAAACGGAATCCGCCATCCCGGACGACCGGATCCGGCCACGGGGAGGATCTCGCCCCATCCGGTTTCGACCCGCGGGTAATGCGCACTCAATTCGGACTCGAGCGGGCCGACCATCGGGACTCGTCCACTCGTGAACAGCATTGACGCGCCGACAGTAACTCCACGGGGCGTCCGGGTGACGGAGAGGAGAAGGCGGGCCGGTACGCCGGAAATCTTGCGGTCGACGCCTCGACTTTCACAAGATCCGTTATGTAGGGTTCCAGATATTCACCGCCCGACGGGGAGCGGCGAGCATCCTCAGGCTATGGTCCGGACTATTTCCGGAGTATGTCCGGCACGGAAGCTCCGCAGATCACCGCACCCGTCACACCCGTCTGCGAAACACGTGACCCGACACGGGGGACCATCATGCGGTTCCAGCTATTGGGGCCCCTGAGTATTGCGCACGGCCCCGAGACAGTGGTTCTCAAACCGTCCAAGCCCACCAGTCTGCTCGCGGCGCTTCTCCTCCATCCCGGCGCCGTGGTTTCCACCGGCTATCTCCTGCGCGCCGTTTGGGACGAGGAGCCTCCCGCGACCGCGCGGGCCGCGCTCCAGACGTGCGTACTGCGTCTGCGCAGGTTATTCGCGAAATACGGCATATCCGCGACGACCATAGAGGCCGTGCCGGGCGGTTACCGGATGCGCAACGACACCGAGACCCTGGACCTGGTGCTGTTCCGGTTGCTGACGGCGCAGGCACGCGCCGCCGCCGGCACGGAAGAGGAGCTGTACCGGCTGCGCGAGGCGCTCTCGCTCTGGCACGGCCAGCCCCTGGCCAACGTGGCCTCGCGGATGCTCCAGCGCGACGCGGTGCCCGCGCTCGAACAGGAGCGGCTGCGAGTGCTGGAGCGGGTCTGCGACCTCGAACTCGCCGCCGGCAACTGCCATCAGGTGCTGGTCGACCTCTACGAGAGCGCCCGCCGGTACCCGGTGCGCGAGCGGTTCACCGAGCAGCTGGTCGAGGCCCTCTACCGCACCGGACGGCAGGCCGAGGCGCTGGCCGAGTACCGCACGGTGCGGGACCGGCTGCGCGAGGAACTCGGCGTGGACCCGGGACCCGGACTGCGCCGCCTGGAGCTCGCGATCCTGCGGGCCGAGGAGCTGGGGCCGGCCGGCCGGGGCGAAGGGGTGGTCGAACTCCCGCCGCGGCAGGAGCCGTCGGCGGTCACCGGTCCGGTTCCGCCCCGGGGCCCCGGCGCGGAACCGGGGCACCCCGGCGGCGCGGGCACGGCCCACACCGGCGGCACGGCCCACAGCGGCCGCACGGCCCACCCCGGCCGCGCGGGCGCCCCGGTCGGCGGCGCGACGCCGGTACGCGGCTTCGCGGGACGCGAGGCGGACCTGCGGGCGATGGCCCTGAGGCTCACCGACGCGGACGGGCCCCGGCTCGTGGTCGTCTCCGGAGCTCCCGGCATCGGCAAGTCGGCGCTGGCCCGTCAGAGCGCGCACGAGGTCCGGGACGCCTTCCCCGGCGGGGTGTCCGTCGTCGACCTGGCCCACCCGGACGGCAGCGGCCTCGGCGTCGACGAGGCCCGCGAGCTGCTGCCCGAGCCGGACGGCGGCGGGCGGCGGCTGGTCCTCCTCGACAACGCGGCCGGCGCCGGACAGGTGCTTCCCCTGCTGTCCGGGACGGGCGACGCCTCGGTGCTGGTGACCAGCCGGCGCGGGCTCGCCGCGGTCGTCGCCACCCACGGCGGGGCCGTGCACCGGCTCGACGTGCTCGGGCCGGGCGAGGCCCGCCGGCTGCTCGCCGGGCTGGTCGGAGCCGAGCGGATCGGCGCCGAGGAGGCGGCCGTGCGGGAACTGGCCGCGGTGTGCGGCCACTTCCCGCTCGCGCTGAGGATCGCCGCCGGACGGCTGCTGACCCGGCCGGGCCTGTCCGTCGCGGACTGCACGGCCTGGCTGGCGGAGGATCCCCCGGCCCGGCTGGCGCTGGCCGAGGACCCCAGGCTGTCGGTGCCGGAGGTGTTCGGTCAGGCCGTGAGCGCGCTCCCGCCCCCGTTGCGCGAAACGTTTCTGCGGGTGGGCTCGCTCGATCCCGCCGAGGGGCTGTGCGCGGCCGGGAGCGAAACCGTCCTCGAACAGCTCGTGGAGGCGGGGATGCTGGAGGACGGGCCGCCCGGCCAGCCGTACCGGATCCACGCCTTCCTCCAGGTCTACGCGCGGTGGCTGGCCCGGGACGGCGAGGACGCGGCGGCGGAGACGTCCCTCACGCGCTGACGCGCCGCCCCGCGGCGACCCCGTACCGCACCGACCGCCCCAGGGCCCACGCCCCGTCCCGGCAGCCCCGTTCGTCCCGGAAGCCCCGGAAGCCCCGGAAGCCCCACCCATCCCGGTAGCACCGCTCCTCCCGTCCACGCCGCTCCTCCCACACGCGCGCCGTCGCACACCCCCACCCGCCCGCGACCCGCTCCTCCCCGGCCCCGCCCACCCCGGGGGGGGGCCCCGGCCGCGCACCCCCACGGTCCACCGCCCCTCCCGTCCCCGGCATTTCCCACCTCACGTCTCCGACCCCACCAGACCGCAAGCAGAGGTGTTCCATGTCCCAAGCCAGCTTCGACGACGTCGCCGCCACCCGGCCCCGGATCCGCCGGGACGTGCTCTTCACCGAGACGCCGGACGGCGTGCTGTTCCACAACTCCGACGGCGGGTTCCGCCTCACCGCCCGCGCGGCGTACCGCTTCGCGACGCTGATCGTCCCGCACCTGACCGGCGAGCATTCCGTGGCCGAGCTCTGTCGGGGGCTGGGCGCACCCCAGCGCGCGATGGTCGGCGAACTCGTCAGAACCCTGTACGAACGGGACTTCGCCCGTCCCGTGGCCGAGCCGGAGTCCGCTTCCCCGGCCGCGGTCCCCGAGCCCGACGTCGCACGGCGGTACGCGCCGCAGATCGCCTACGCCGACCACTACGCCGACGACGCCGAGGCCCGCTTCCTGCGCTTCCGCGGCACCCGGGTGGCCGTCCTCGGCGAGGACCCCGTCGCCCGCTGGTGCGCGGTCTCCCTGGTGCGCAACGGCTGTGCGGCCGTGGCGCTGCCGCCGGGGCCGGCGGTGGCCGAGGTGGAGGCCGAGGCCGCGGAGGCGGTCGCGGACGGCTGCCCGGTGGAGGTCCGCACGCTGGCCTGCCTCCCGTCGGGGTGGGAGGAACTGGCGGACTACGACTTCGT
Source organism: Streptomyces sp. NPDC004667 (assembly GCF_040609475.1). Classification (NCBI taxonomy): domain Bacteria; kingdom Bacillati; phylum Actinomycetota; class Actinomycetes; order Kitasatosporales; family Streptomycetaceae; genus Streptomyces; species Streptomyces sp. NPDC004667. Next base: position 52,861 of record NZ_JBEXKC010000045.1, read on the forward strand.
GGTGGTGACCGGCGGGACCGACGCCCCGGCCCGGCTGCTCCCGCTGCTGCGCGCCGGGATACCCGAGGGCCGCACGCTGCTGCCCGCCTGGACGTACGGCGGCGACGCCGTCGTGGGCCCCCTGATGACGCACGGCACCGTCGGCTGCTGGTCCTGTGCCGCCCTGCGGCTGGGCGCGGCGCGCGGGGGCGCCGGCGCGGCCGAGCTGTGGAGCGCTCTGGCACTGCCCGGGAGCCCCCCGGCCGCGGGGCCGGTACCGGGGCGGCCGCTGGCCGCGATGATCGGCAACCTGCTGGGGTACGAGGTGTTCCGCGCGACCTCGGGGACCCTGCCGGCCGAGACCGCCGGGCGGCTGCTCGTCCAGGACATGGCCTCGCTCGACGTGACGGCCGAGCCGCTGTTCCCGCACCCGCGCTGCCCGTTCTGCGCTCAGGAGGAACCGTCCGCGGTGCCCGTGGACCTCGCCGCCGCCGGCCGCTCGGGCACGCCCGCGCTGCCCACGCTGGAGACGGCCCGGGAGGCGGAGGAGCTGGTCGAGGAGCTGAACCGGCGTTCCGCGGTGGTGCGGCCGTACGCGGGGGTGTTCACCCGGTACGCGGACGAGGAGCTGACGCAGATCCCGCTGAAGCTGGGCGTGGTGGAGCTGGGCATCGGGCATGCCGGACCGCGCGCGGTGGCCGCCTTCGACGTCCACCACGTGGCCGGGGCGCGGATGCGGGCGCTGGACGCGGCGGCCCTGGTGTACGCGGAGCACGTGGTGCCGGCGCGCGGGCTGACCACGGGCGGCTGGGGCGACGCGGTGACGGCGGCCCGGCTGACGACGGCCTCCGGGATACCGGGCGAGGTGTCCGCGTACCAGCGGGCGGTGTCCCTGCTGACGAAGGAGTCGGCGCTGGTCCCCGCGGGCGCGGTGCGGCCGTTCGGCCCGCACAACGCCGACCGGCTCTTCGAGCGCACCCGTGCCGGGGCGGGGGCCGGCCCCTCCCCCGCCGACGCGGCCGCCGCCGGTCTGCTGTCGGCGCTCGGGCACGGCGCGCTGCTGCGGGCCGTGCGGGGCGCCGCGGCGGCCCCGGTGGCACTGCCGGAGCCGCGGGAGGGGGAGGACGGCGAACTCGTCTTCCTCGTGCGGTCGGCGGAACGGCTCGGGCTGGAGCCGCAGGTGCTGGACCTCGGCGAGGGCGCGCGCAGCGGGGTGGAGGTGCTGCTGGCCCGGTCCGGGGTGCACTGGGCGCTGGGCGAGGGGCTGGACCGGCGCTCCGCGGCGGTCGCGGCGCTGCGGGAGCTGCTGGGCGCGGTCCAGTACGCCGCCGATCCGGCGGCCGGGGGCCCGGCCGACACGGGCGATCCGCTGCTGCGGGACCTGGATCCGCGGGCGCTGACGGTCTCGGGCGCGGCCCCCGTTCCGGCGGCGGGCCCGGGCACGTCCTGGGACGCGGTGCTGGAGCGGCTGGGCGCCGGCGGGCGGGACGCGTACGTGGTGGCGACCGGGGCGCCGGAGCTGGCGGGTGCCGGGATCCACACCGTGCGGGTGCTGCTCACGGCGGAGCGGGAGCCCGGCGATGACGCGTGACGCCCCCGCCCGCCGGGTGACGGCCGCCGCCACGGTGGCCGAGGGGCTCGGCGAGGAGGCCGCCGGTCGGTTCACGGCCCTGCTGGAACGCGCCCTGACGGCGCTGGACGCTCCCCCGGTGACCCTGACGGCCCTCGGCCTGCGCGATGCCTTCCACGCCCCGGCCCCCGACGCGGCGCCGGGCGGGGCCGGGGTGCCCGTGAGCCTGTACGGACAACAGGCCGTCGTCGGGCCCGTGGCCGTGGCGGGGCCGGGGTGCGCGCGGTGCCTGGAGCGGCGCTGGCAGGCCGTGCGGTCCGTCGCGCTGCGGGACGCGCTGGAGCTGGGGACCGGGACGCGGGCGGTGGGCGGGTGGCCGTACGCGCACCCCTTCGCCGCCGACGCCGTCGCCGCGCTGGTGGCGGCGGCCGCCGGGGCCGGTCCGGCGGCGGGCCCGTTCCCCGAGGTGCGGGCGCTGGACCTGCGCACCGGCGCGGTCCGGCGCTACCCGCTGGTGCCCGATCCCGAGTGCCCGGTGTGCGCCACGCCCGTCGTGGACGGGCCCGCGCCGCTGGACCTGGCGCCGGCGCCCAAGTACCGGCCGGGCGCCTTCCGCACCCGTCCCGTGGAGGAGTACGCCATCGAGGTGGCTGCCTTCGCCAATCCGCTGTGCGGGGCGCTGGGTCCCTCCCTGGTGCAGGACGTCTCCTCGACGTCCACCTCGGCCACCATCGGCTGCTTCTCGATGCGTTCGGGAGAGTACCTGCGCGAGACCTTCTGGGGCGGGCACACCGACACCTTCGACCGCAGCGCGCGCGTCGGGGTGCTGGAGGGGCTGGAGCGGTACGCGGGGATGCGCGCCCGCTCGCGTACGACCAGCGTCAGCGGCTCGCTCGGGTCCTTCGGCTCCGAGGCCGTAGATCCGCGGGAAGTCGGCCTGTACGGGGCGGAGTTCTACCGGGACAACCCCCGGGTGCGGCCCTTCGACCCGGACCGGGAGATCCCGTGGGTGTGGGGCTGGTCCCTGCGCGACCGGGAGCCCCGGCTGGTGCCCGAGGTCCTGACGTACTACCACGCGCCCGGATTGGAGAACCGGTTCGTCCAGGAGAGCTCGAACGGCTGCGCCTCCGGCGGGAGCCTGGCCGAGGCCTGCTACTTCGGGCTGATGGAGGTCGTGGAGCGGGACGCCTTCCTGCTCGCCTGGTACGGGCGCCAGCCGCTGCCCGAGATCGATCCGGCGACCAGCGCCCGGCCCTCCACCCGGGCGATGGTGGACCGGCTGGCCCTGTACGGGTACCGGGCGCGGTTCTTCGACACCCGGATCAGCTTCCCGATCCCGGTGGTGACCGCCGTCGCGGAGCGCTTCGACGGGGGCACGGGCCGGATGTGCTTCGGGGCGGGGGCCGGGCTGGATCCGGAGTCCGCGCTGGACTCGGCGCTGTGCGAAATCGCCACGGACGCGGTGAACCTGCCCGGCCGCACCGAGCGGGACGCCGACCGGCTGCGGGCGATGGCGGCCGACTTCGACCTGGTCACCGCCCTGCACGACCACCCGCTGGTGTACGGGGTGCCGGAGATGGGACGGCACGCCGACTTCCTGCTGCGCGCGCCCTCCCCGGGGCCGCTGCGTCCGGTGTCGGCGCTACTCGATCCCGAGGGGGTGGCGGACGACGTCCGCGAGGACCTGGCGCGGTGCGTCGACGCCGTCGCCGCCCGGGGGTTCGACGTGGTGGTGGTCGACCAGACGATGCCCGAGCAGCGGGCGCTGGGACTGCACACCGTGAGCGTGCTGGTACCCGGGCTGCTGCCGATCGACTTCGGCTGGTCGCGGCAGCGCGCCCTGGGCATGCCGCGGCTGCGCACCGCCCTGCGCGCCGCCGGGCTGCGCGAGCGGGACCTTGAGGACTCCGACCTCAACCCGGCCCCGCACCCCTTCCCCTGACCCGGCCGCCGGCCCGCTCCGGCACGACCCGACCGACCGAGGAGGACCCGTGGGCTACGCCCATGACTACGCCAGCGCCATCATGCACCGGGGCCGGATCCCCATGGAGCCCGTGGACTTCGTGCCCGACTGGGCCGACCGCCCCCGCAAGGCCAAGTTCTACCCGGAGGCGGAGACCCTGCCGCTGCCGGATCCGGCGGACGGGCCGCGGCCCGCGCCGGGGTTCACCCTGCCGCTGCTCTCCGGCATGCTCCAGGACTCGTACGGGCTGACCGGCCGGCGCCTGGGGGTGCAGGCCAACACCGACCTGGCGGCGCTCCCCCACTACACGCAGGCCAACTGGTCCCGGGGCACGGCCTCCGGCGGCGGGCTCTACCCCGTCGGCGTGTACTGGGCCGCCGGGGCGGGCGGCCCCCTCGCCCCGGGGGTGTACCACTACGCCCCGCACCAGCACGGGTTGCGCCGGCTGCTGACCGGCGACGTCACCGGTGAGGTCCGCGAGGCGCTCGGGGCGGGCCCGGACGGCTGCACCCAGTACCTGGTGCTGGGCGTCAAGTACTGGCAGAACGCCTTCAAGTACAACAGCTTCTCCTTCCACGCGGTGAGCATGGACGTGGGCGCGCTGATCCAGACCTGGCGGCTGTGGGCGCGGGCGTACGGGCTGCGGATCGCGCCCGCGCTGTGGTTCGACGAGGAGCGGCTGGCGCGGCTGCTCGGCGTGGTCCCCGAGGAGGAGGGGATCTTCGCGGTGCTCCCGCTGGAGTGGGAGGGCGACGGGTACCGAGCGATCGCCGCGCCCTCCACGGCGCCCCTGGCCGCACCCCCCGCCGTCCGGCTCCGGGACAGCGAGCGCTCCCGGACCGTGCTCGGCTTCGAGACGCTGCGCCGGATCCACGGCGCCACCCTGGGCCGGGTGGGCGACCGCCCGGCTCCGGGCGCGCTGGACGCGGCCGCCGCGTACCCGCCCCGGGGCGGTCAGGGGATCCCGCTGCCCCCGCCGGACACCGCCCCGTTGGAGCCCGCGGCCGCGCTGCGGGCGCGGCGCAGCAGCTTCGGCCGGTTCGACGCGGGCCGGCCGGTGACGGCGGGGCAGCTGGCGGCGGCGCTGGCCGACTGCGCCGCCACCCGGGTGGGCAGCGAGGCGGAACGGCCCGAGGGGCCGCCGCTCACCTCCCTGTACGCCTTCGTCAACCACGTCGAGGGGATCGCCCCGGGCAGTTACGCCTACGACCCGGCGGCGCACGCGTTGCGCCTGGTGGTGGCCGGTCCGCCCGGCCCCTTCCTCCAGGCCAACTACTTCCTGTCCAACTACAACCTGGAGCAGGCGGCGGCCGTGCTCGTGCCGACCGTACGGACCACCGCGGTCCTCGACGCGGTCGGCGACCGCGGCTACCGCCTCGTCGGCGCGGCCGTCGGCGCCGTCGCGCAGACCTTCTACGCCACCGCCGCGGCCCACGGGCTCGGCGCGGGCGTGGCGCTCGGCTTCGACAACGTGTCGTACGCCGAGCGGCTGGGGCTGGAGGACACCGACGAGGCGCCGCTGCTGATCATGCTGCTCGGTCACGAGCGGCCGCGGCCCGCCGACTTCCGCCACGAGATCGCCTGACCGGACGCGAAGTGCCCACCGAGAGAAGCGGAACGATCAGGATGAACACCACCACCCAATGGCGAGCGGGCGACCGCTTCATGCTGCGCGTGGCCGGCCTGCCCCTGACCGCGGCCGACGCGCTGCGCTGCGCGGACACCCGCCGCTGGGCGGCCGACGTGCTGACGGCCGAGGACGGGCTGCGGGCGGACGCCCAGTGGCTGAGCGAGGCGCTGCACCGGGCGGTCGGCGCGACCGACCCGGATCCGGGCGGCCCGGACGCGGCCGCGCGCCGCGCGCTGCTGGGGCTGCGGCGGCAGATCCACAACGGCCGGCCGCCCGCCGACCCCGAGGACGCGCTGCGCACCCTCGCGGAGTTCGGCGGTCCGGGGGCGGACGCCGCCGTGGAGCGGCTCGGCGGCTGGCTGCGGCGCGCGGACGAACTGGGGAAGCTGCTGGCCGAGGGCGAGGCCCTGCTGGCCGCCGATCTGGGCCGGGGCCGGGCCGCGCTGCGCGGTCTGCTGGCGGACGAGCGGCTGCGGCACGGGCTGCTGCTGGCCTCGCCGGTCCTGGAGGGGCAGCTCGACGCGTACGCGCGGGCCACCGCGGACGGTTCGGTGCCGCAGGGCCGGGCCCGCAAGGCCGAGCGCTCGGTGCTCTCGTACCTCTTCCGCACCGCCTGCAAGACCAGCCCCTTCAGCACCTTCACGGGGGTGGCGACCGGCCGGTTCACCGAGCAGGACGCGCCGGAGGGGATCCGGGTGGCGGACCACTGGAGCAGCCACGTCCGGCTGAACGTGGTGGTCCTGGCCCGGCTCGCGGAGCTGGTCCTGGCCGATCCGGTGCGCCGCCGGGACCTGCCGCTGCGCCCGGCGCCGGGCTGGGGGCGCGAGGAGGACCGGATCCGCTACGTGCGCCGCTCGGTCACGGCCGGGGACGACTCGGCCGCGGTCACCTTCGACGCGGTCAAGGACCGGCTGTTCTTCCTGCGCCGCAGCGGCACCCTCGACCGGCTGCTCGCCCTCTTCGCGGAGCGGGAGGAGGCGGCCGGGCAGCCGGAGCTGCGCCACCGGGAGCTGGCCGACTGGCTGGCGGCGGAGCACGGGGCGCCGGCGGCGGAGTGCGAGGCGTACATCGCCGCCCTGCTGGAGCTCGGCATGGTGCGGGTGCCGTGCCTGGACACGCAGGTGCACAGCGGGGATCCCGTACGGTCCTTCCAGGGTGCGCTGCGCGCGCTGGAGCGGCCCTGGGCGCAGGCGCTCGCCGGGCTGCTGGAGGAGCCGGCCCGGGTGCTGGAGCGCTATCCGCACGCGGACCGGGCGGAGCGCGCGGAGCTGCTGCGCGCCCTGCGCGGCGGGCTGCGCCGGGCGCAGGAGGAGCTGGGCGCGCCCGCGGACGCGCCGCTGCCGCAGACCCTGGTCTACGAGGACGTCAGCGCCGGCCGTGAACTGGCCGCTCCGGCGCCCGGGTGGGCGCGGGAGGGTGCGGGCGGGGGCGCGCTGCGGTCGGTGGAGCGGATCCTGCCGGCCTTCGACCTGACGCTCGCCCAGCGGATCACCTTCGAGGGGTTCTTCACCGCCCGCTACGGGCGGGGCGGGCGCTGCGAGGACCTCCTGGGCCTGGTGCACGACTTCCACGAGGACTTCTTCGACCAGTACCTGTCCTTCACCGCGCGGCGCACCCCCTTCGACGCGCGCGGCGAGTACGTCCCGGAGGAGAACTGGCTCGGCCTGCCCGGCATCCGGGCCCTGGACGCGGCCCGGCGCGCCTTCACCGGGCGGATGCGGGAGCACTGGGCGGCGTACGAGGAGCGGGGCGGCGGCGCCGAGCTGCGCCTGACGGAGGACGACGTCGAGGCGGTGGCGGGGGAACTGGAGCCGGTGGTGCCCGGTTTCGCGCCGCGCTGCCATCACGTGCAGCTGGCCCGCGACCCGGCCACGGGCGCGGAGCTGACCGTGCTGAACCGCTCCTACGGCGGGCTGTCCTTCCCCTTCAGCCGCTTCACCCACGTCTACGGCGACGACGACGGCCGGCCGTCCCTCGACGGGCAGTCGCGCGCCACGGCCGCCGCGGTCACCCCACCGGGCGCGGTGTTCGCCGAGGTCACCGGCGGGCCGGTGACCACGAACCTGAACCTGCACGGGCGGCTCACCGAGTACGAGATCGTCTGTCCGGGCGAGAGCGGCACACTGCCGCAGGAGCGGCTGCTGCGCCTGGACGACCTGTACGCGCAGCACGTGCCGGAGACCGGCCGGGTGGTGCTGCGCTCGCGGCGTCTGGGCGTGGAGGTGATCCCGGTGTACCTCGGGTACCTGGTGCCGCTCGCGCTGCCCGCCGTACCGCGGACGCTGCTGCTGCTCTCGCCGTCCTCGATGTCCCCGCTGGACGTGTGGGCGGGGGTGCCGGACGCGGTCCCGCACGGCGGGGTGAGCGCGCGTCCCCGGGTGGTGCACGGGGACGTGGTGCTGAGCCGGCGCAGCTGGACCACCACGGCGGCGGAACTGCCCGCGCACGGGGCGCGGGAGGCCGCGCACTTCCTGGAGTGGCAGCGCTGGCGACGGGCCCACGGGCTGCCGGAGCGGGTGTTCGCGACGGTGTCGGCGGGTCCGTCGGCGCTGGGGGCGAAACCGCAGTACGTGGACTTCGCGAGCCTGCTGTCGCTGGCGGCCTTCGAGCCGCTGCTGCGGGAGGGCGGCCACCGGGTGGTCTTCCGCGAGATGCTGCCGGACCCCGGCGCGCTGCACACCTTCTCGGAGCGCGGGGCGCACGTCGCCGAACTCGCCGTCGAGACCTTCACCACGACCACCGTGTCGTCCTCGAACTCCCCGGATCCGGAAGGCGTTGCCAGATGTCAGAGCTGACCCCGACGCGTGGCGCGTGGCAGGCCGTGCACGTCTTCTACGCCGCCAACCCGCAGCCCCTGCTGGTGCGGTGCGTGCGCCCGCTGATCGCCTCGCTCCAGGAGGACGGCCTGCTGGCGGGCCACTTCTTCATCAACTACTGGCTGGAGGGGCCGCACGTGCGGCTGCGGCTGCGCCCGGTGACCCCGGCGGCGGAGGCCGAGGTGCGGCGGCGCACCGAGGAGGCGGTGGCCGCCTTCCTGAAGACCCGGCCGGCGCTGTACGAGGTGGACTCCGGATTCCTCAACGAGTTCTACAACACGCTCTTCGACATCGAGTTCCCCGAGGGGGACAGGGCCGCCTTCATGGGCGCCGACGGCCGGATGAACCTGCGCCCCAACAACTCCTTCTCCTGGGAGCCGTACGAGCCGGAGTTCGGCAAGTACGGCGGTCCGGCCGGGGTCGAGCTCGCCGAGTGGCACTTCGCCCGCTCCAGCGATCTGGTCATGGAGGCCCTGGGTTCGATGAACCTGCACCTGCGGACGGTGCTGCTGGGCACGTCGGCGCAGCTGATGATGGTGATGGCGGGGGTGTTCCTGCCCGACCGGGAGGAGCTCGGCAGCTACCTCGACCGTTACTACGAGTTCTGGCACCGGGCCTTCCCCGGCACGGGGTTCATCGGCTCCTCCGAGTACGACCGCACGTACGAGCAGACCGCCCCCGGGCTCGCGCGCCGCTTCGCGGGGGTGCGGGCGGCACTGGGCTCCGGGGAGACCGGCCGGCTGCCCGCCTTCCTCGCCGGCTGGGCCGGGCACTGCCGGGAGCTGCGGCGGCGGGCCGAGGCGCTCGCCGTCGGCGGGGAGCTGGTGTTCCGCTCGTGGGACGGGACCCGCGACGAGCGGGTGACGGATCCGGCGGTGGCGCTGCCGCTGCTCCTCTCCCCCTACATGCACATGACGAACAACCGGCTGCACGTGACCATCCGGGACGAGGCCTACCTCGCGCACCTGCTGGGCCGGGTGCTGCGGGAGGGCGTGCCCGGGGAGGCCTCGCCGGACCCGGCCGGGGCGGAGGTGGTCGGGCCGTGAGCACGCCCTCGGGGATGCTGGAGCACCGGCCGGCGCTGCGGCCGGGGATCCTGCTGTCGCCGCCGCTGCTGAACGGCCCGGCCGTGGTGCACCTGGTGAAGGACCCGGTGTCCGGGTCCTCCTTCGAGATCGGGCCGAAGGAGTACTTCCTGGTCTCGCGGCTGGACGGCTCGCGCAGCCTCGCGGAGATCGGCGAGGCCTACGGCCGGGCCTTCGGGCGCCGGCTGGGCGAGCGGAACTGGCAGCAGCTGCTCGGGCTGCTGGGGAGCCGGCGGCTGCTGGCGGGCGGTCCGCTCCCGGAGCCCGCGGCCGGACCGGGGCCGCAGCGCACCGGGACGCTGCTGCGCGGGACCCTGCGTCTGGTGGCGGACGCCGACGCGACGACGGCGCGGCTGCACCGGTTCCTGCGGCCGGTCCTGCGGCCGGTGGCGGTGGGGGTGCTGATCCTCGTATGCCTGGGCATGGAAGGGGTGTTGGCGCTCGCGTCCGGGGAACTCCTGGAGGACCTGTGGTGGTTGCTGTCGCGCCCGGTGCCGCTGCTGGCGGTGGCCACGCTGCTGTGGCTGAGCACCGCGCTGCACGAGTTCGCGCACGGGATCGCCGCCCGGCACGTCGGGGGTACGGTCGGGGAGATCGGGCTGCGCTGGCGGCTGCCGGTCGCGATCATGTACTGCACCGTCGACAACTACCGCTACCTGCGCCGCCGCCGCCAGCAGCTGGCGGTCGCCGGGGCGGGCGCCTTCGCCAACCTGGTGTTCCTGCTGCCCTTCTTCGGCTGGTGGGCCGCCCTGCCCGCCGGCGACCCCACCGGGCGGGTGCTGGGCGCGCTGCTGCTGCTCGGCAGCGCCCAGGCCCTGGTCAACCTCGTCCCGCTGCCGCCGCTCGACGGCTACACGCTGCTCGGGCACGCCCTGCGCGTGACCCGGCTGGCGCCCGCCACCTCGGCCTACCTGCGGCTGAGGATGCGCGACCGCGCCGCCGCGGACGCCTACCCGATCCGGGCCCGGCGGCTCTACGTCGGCTACGGGATCGGCTCGGCCGTGCTGGTCCTGCTCCTGGCCGGGGCCGCGGCGGCCGCCGTGGTCCTCACCGTCCGCTCCTGAACCCGATCCCCTGCCTTCCACCCGCTCCGTCTCCGATACCGATACCGATACCGAGGGAACCGCACCGCCCATGACAACTGACCGCACCCCACCGCCCGAGGCACCCGTCACGGGTCCCGTCGCCGTCTCCGTCCAGGAGGTCCGCAAGCGCTACGGCGACCGCCAGGCCGTGGACGGCATCTCCCTCGACGTGCGCCGCGGCGAGTTCTTCGGCCTGCTCGGCCCCAACGGCGCGGGCAAGACCACCCTGATCGAGATCGTCGAGGGCCTGCGCCAGGCGGACTCCGGCACCGTGGAGGTCCTGGGCGAGCGCCCCTGGCCCCGCAACACCGCGCTGCTGCCGCGGATCGGCGTCCAGACGCAGGCGTCGGCCTTCTTCGTGCGCCAGACGGCGCGCGAGCACCTGGCGACCGTCGCCGGGCTGTACCGCAAGGACGCGGCCGCCGCGGACCGCACGCTGGAGACGGTCGCCCTGACCGAGCAGCGCGACGTCCTCGTCGAGAACCTCTCGGGCGGGCAGCGCCAGCGGCTCGCCATCGCCTCGGCGCTGGTCCACGACCCCGAACTGATCTTCCTGGACGAGCCGACGGCCGCGTTGGACCCGCAGGCCCGCCGCGACCTGTGGGAGGTGCTGCGCGCCCTGAAGGGCGAGGGCCGCACCATCGTCTACACCACCCATCACCTGGACGAGGCCGAGGCCCTGTGCGACCGGGTGGCGATCCTCGTCGCGGGCCGGATCGCCGCCCTCGACTCCCCGCACCGGCTGGTCGCCTCCGCAGGCGCCCCGGCCCGGCTGCTGGTGCCGGCCGGGCGGCTGGGCATCGCGCAGGCCGCCGCCCTGGAGGGGGTGGACCGGGTGAGCGAGCAGGGCGGCTCCCTGGTGCTGGAGACCTCGGCCCCCGGCCGGGTCCTGCAGGCCGTCGACGCCCTCACCGGGCTCGACGGGGTGATGACCCGGACGGCGACCCTGGAGGACGTCTACCTGGAACTCACCGGCCACCACCACGGGCCGGACGCCGGCCGCACCCCCGCACACACCACGGAGTCCCGGGCATGAGCGCATACACGGCACTGACCTCGTCGGGCTACCGGGCCCAGGTCCGGGACAAGGCCACCCTCTTCTTCACCTTCGCCTTCCCGCTCCTCTTCCTCGTGGTCTTCGGCCTGATCTTCAGCGGCCAGGACGTGGAGGAGAGCGGGCGCCCCTACATCTCGTACATCGCCCCCGGGGTGATGTCCTGGGGCGTCGCCAACGCCGCCGTCTTCGGGATCGCCTTCACCCTGATGCAGTGGCGGCGCGACGACCTGCTGCGGCTGATCCGGCTCACGCCGACCCCGCTGACCACGGTGCTGGCCTCCCGCTACGTGCTGGCCGTGGTCGTGGGCGTGGTGCAGGCGGCGGTGTTCATAGCCGTGGCCATGCTGCCCGGCTTCGGGCTGGTGCTGGACGGACGCTGGCCGCTGGTGCTGCCGGCGCTGGTGGCCGGGATCACCGCCTTCATGGCGATCGGCGTGATCGTCGGGAACTTCGCCAACACCCCCGAGGCCGTCGCCGCGATCGCCAACTGCCTGATGGTGCCGATGGCGTTCCTGTCCGGCTCCTTCCTGCCGCTCGACATGATGCCGGGCTGGCTGCGGTCGGTCTCCCGGGTGCTGCCGCTGCGCTACCTCAACGACGCGGCCACGGGCGCGCTGACCGGTTCGGGCTCGCTCGCCGGCATCGGGATCGGGTGCGCCGCGCTGTGCGGGTTCGCCCTGCTGTTCGGCGGGATCGGGCTCAAGACCTTCCGCTGGAGCAACCAGTCATGACCTCGACGAGAGCCGTACGGGCCGGGGCCCCGGCGGGCGCCCCGATGGAAGCGGCCCGGCGCGCGCTGGAGGAGGCCCTCGGCGGCGCGGGCAGCGGGAGCGCCGTCGTCACCCTGGGGGTGCACGACGCCCTCGGGCCGCGCGCCGCCGACCCGTTCGCGACGGTCCGGCCGGGCGCCGCCGTCCACCTCAGTGCCCGGGCCGTACTGGTCGGCCCGTGGGGCGGCGACGGCACCGCGCCCGCCTGCGGGCAGTGCCTGGCGATGCGCTGGCAGCGGCTGCGCAGCCGCAGCGAACGGGACGCGCTGGAGACCGGCACCGGGCCGGTCACCACCGCGGCGGCGCACTGGCCGCGGCTGTCCCCGTACGTGCTCGACGCGGTCGCCGCCCTGCACGCCGCCGTGGCGGGCGGCGAGGCGGGCGCTCCCGGCCCGTCGCCGGCCGACCGGGCGCTGCCCCAGGTCTCCCGGCTGGACCTGGAGACCCTCCAGGTGCGCACGTACCCGCTGGCCGCCGACCCGCTCTGCCCGGACTGCGGCCCGCGCGGTACCGACGCCCCGCGGCCCTTCACCCCCCGCTCCCTGCCCAAACCCCACCCGGGGGCGCAGCGGCTGCGCGCGGCGTCCTCGTACCCGGTGCCGCACGAGGCGCTGGCCAACCCGGTGACGGGGGTGCTGGGCGCGGGCACCTGGACCAACGTGACCTCGCCGACCACCGCGCCCGTCGCGGGCAGCGTCTTCATGCGCGGCTACGCCGGGCTGACGGACGTCACCTGGAGCGGGCAGGCCAACAGCTTCTCGGCCAGCCGCGACCTCGCCTTCCTGGAGGGCCTGGAGCGGTACGCCGGCACGCACCGGCGCACCGGCGCCACCGAGGTGCTCACCGCCCCGTACGCGGAACTGGGCGGGCGGGCCCTGGACCCGGCGCTCTGCGGGTTCTACCCGGAGGCGACCTACCGCGACGATCCTCTCGTCTCTCCCTTCGACCCGGGGCGGCCGATCCCCTGGGTGTACGGGCATTCGCTGCGCGACGACCGCCCGGTGCTGGTCCCGGCCCGCCTGGCGTACTACAGCGCGGGCCTCGCGTCCGACAACTTCGTCTTCGAGTGCTCCAACGGCTGTGCGATCGGCGGTTCCCTCGAAGAGGCCCTGCTGGGTGCGCTGCTGGAGCTGATCGAGCGGGACGCCTTCCTGCTCGCCTGGTACGGCGGCCTACGGCTGACGGAGATCGACCTGGCCTCCGTACCGGGGCCGGCGGTGCGGACGATGGTGGACCGGGCCGCGCTGCAGGGGTACGACGTGCACGCCTTCGACAACCGGATCGACCTGGCGGTGCCGGTGGTGACGGGGCTCGCGGTACGGCGCGACGGCGGGCCGGGGCTGTACTCCTTCGGCGCGGGCGCCGCGCTGGATCCGGCGGCGGCGGTGGAGGCCGCCCTGTCGGAGGTGCTCACCTACATCCCGCACCTGCCCGGCCAGGTGGCGGGGCGGCAGGCCGAACTGGAGGCGATGACCCGGGACTTCTCCCTGGTCAAGCACCTCAAGGACCATGCCCAGCTGTACGGGCTGCCCGCGATGTCCCCGTACGTGCGCCCGTACCGGGAGCCGCTCGCCGTGCGGCCGATGGACGGGCTCTACGCGGAGTGGGAGGAGCGGGGGCGTCCCCGGACGGGCGATCTGCGCGACGACCTGATGCTGTGCGTGGGCGAACTCGCCTCCGCCGGGCACGATGTGATCGTCGTGGACCAGACGACTCCGGAGCAGCGCCGGGCGGGGCTGAGCACGGTGTGCGCGGTCGTCCCGGGGCTGCTGCCCATCGACTTCGGCTGGTCGCGCCAGCGGGCCCCGTACATGCCGAGGATGCGGACGGCGGCCGTGCGCGCCGGGCTGCGCCGGGAGCCGCTGACGGACGCGGAGGTCCGGCTGGTGCCGCACCCCTTCCCCTGAACGGGCGGGCACCGCGCGCCGGATGCCCCGGCCCCCTCGGGAGAGGGGGCCGGGGCATCCGGGTGCACGGCCTGCTGAGCTCGGGTCAGGCGCTGCAGGAGGTGGTGCTGGTGGTGGAGGAACAGGTCGAGGTGGAGCTGCAGCTGGTGGAACCGGCGAGCACGACCTCGCTGGCGTCCGAGTAGTCCGAGATCTCGAAGGTCTCCGACTCCAGCTCCAGGATCTCGTCGGCGAGCGAGGCGAGCGGCGACTTCTCCATGGGGACTCCTTCAGTTGGTGCGGTCACTGGGTGCGCGACCACGGGACGGCCGTCTCCGTGCGGTGCCCCTCCAGGAGAACCTCTCGCACCGTCATGTCACGTGTCCTCCTTCTGACATTCCGCTGACAGAAGGTGTCAGCGGACTGACAGACCCGGCCGGATCCGGTGGCCGATCATGGGCTTCATGACCGCGACCGTCCCGGCGTCCGCCGCCGCCTCCGGCCCTTCCCCCTCCCCCGGACCCGCCTCCGGCGTGCTCGCGGCGCTGCCCCCGCTCCTGCGGCCGCTGACCACCCTCTACCTCGATCTGCACCGGCACCCGGAGCTGTCCGGCGGGGAACGGCGCACGGCGGGCCGCTTCGCCGACTGGCTGGAGTCCGCCGGGTACGCGACCACGCGCGGGATCGGCGGGCACGGCGTGGCCGGGGTGCTGCGACGGGGCGAGGGTCCGACCGTGCTGCTGCGCGCGGAGCTGGACGCGCTGCCGGTCCGGGAGACCACCGGGCTGCCGTACGCGAGCGAGGGGCCGGTGGCGCACGCCTGCGGGCACGACCTGCACCTGGCAGCGGCCGCCGGGGCCGCCTCCGTGCTGGCGGGCGCCGCCCAGGAGGTCTGGCGGGGCACGCTGGTGGTGGTGGGCCAGCCCGCGGAGGAGACCCTCGACGGGGCCGCGGCGATGCTCGCCGACGGGCTGTACGAGCGCGTCGGCCGCCCGGACGCGGTCCTCGCCCAGCACTCGGCGCCGCTCCCCGCCGGGATGGTGGCGCACGGGTACGGGCCGATGACGGCGGGCAGCGTCACCTTCAAGGTCGTGGTGCACGGCCGGGGCGGGCACGCGGGCGCCCCGCACCTGACGGTGGACCCGGTGGTGACGGCGGCCCACGTGGTGACCCGGCTGCAGACGGTGGTGGCGCGGGAGGCGGCGCCCTCGGAGCAGGTGGCCGTCACCGTGGGTTCGTTCCGGGCGGGCGAGCGCGCCAACGTGGTGCCGGAGCGGGCCGAGCTGGCGATCACCGTACGGGCCGCGGGCGGGGCGGCGCTCGCGCGGGCCGCGGCCGGCGTCGAACGGATCGTCCGCGCGGAGTGCGCGGCTTCCGGCTGCCCCCGCGAACCGGAGATCGTCCGCGAGCGCGAGTCTCCCGTCACCCACCCCGATCCGGCGACGACGGGGGCGGTGCGGGAGGCGCACGCGGCGCACTTCGGGGCGGAGCGGGTGGCGATGTGGCCGCCGTCGCTGGCCACGGAGGACTTCGGGCTGTTCGGCGACGCGGGGCGGGCGGTGCACGGGGCGCAGGGGGTGCGGCTCGCCTACTGGATGCTGGGGGTGGTCGGCCCCGCCGCGTGGGCGGCGGGGGCCGCGGGGGGGGGCGCGCGGTGGCATGCAAAACAAGAAACAACACACAAAAAACCAATCCAACGGCGTTTCGGTAGTATTGTGTTAATTTT
>NZ_JBEXKC010000046.1:0-26694 GCF_040609475.1 Streptomyces sp. NPDC004667
ATCCACCGAAGTGGACGGGGTATCAACTTCTGGCGTTGATTTTTGGCACGCTGTTGAGTTCTCAAGGAACGGACGCTTCCTTTGTACTCACCCTCTCGGGCTTTCCTCCGGGCTTTCGTTCTGTTCTTGCGTTTCCGACTCTATCAGATCCTTTCGGGCCTGACCCCCAGTCAGCGGGGTTTGTCTTCCGGGCTGTTGGGCCCTTCCGACTCCTGAACTCTAGCGGATTTCCCCGGCAACCGATAATCGGGCCTTCGGAAATGAATTCGGGCACGCCGAATTCGTTCCCAGTGGGAGATCGTGCTGAGTTGGGTGCCGCAACGAGGCGGCGGGATTCGTTGACGCCAGAACCTTCCGGCTCTGGGACAACTCGAAGAACCTTACGGATCAGCGACGGCGGTGTCAACCCGGGCGGTCAGGCCCGGGACTGGAGGTCTTCGACGCGGTCCAGGAGGCGGGTGAGCATGTCACCCAGGACTCCGCGTTCCGCTGTCGACAGGTCCTGGAGGAGGTCCTCCTCGAAGACCGTGGCCGCGCGCATCGCGTCGAGCCACTTGCTGCGGCCCTCGTCCGTCAGCTCCACGATCACCCGGACGCGGTTGGACTCGTCCCGCTCGCGGGTCACCAGTCCCTCCGACGTCATGCGGTCGATCCGGTGGGTCATCGCCGCCGGCGTGAGGCCCAGCTGCTTCGCGAGCTCGCTCGGGCCCATCCGGTAGGGCGCCCCGGAGATGACGAGGGCCTTGAGGACCTCCCACTCCGCGTTGCTGATGCCCAGGGCCGCGGTCTGGCGCCCGTAGGCGACGTTCATGCGGCGGTTCAGGCGGCTCAGGGCCGAGACGACCTTCTCGACCTGGGGGTCGAGGTCCTGGAATTCGCGCTGGTAGACGGCGATCTGCTCGTCGAGGCTCGGCTCGTGGACGGGCGTGGCGCCGTCGGGGGTGTCACCCATGGGTCGAAGTATCGCACGAGCTCGTTGGCGTCTAACTCCTTCGATGTGTAGAGTTAAGGGTCGAACTTTAGGTATGAAGTCTTCAGGCTTCAGTTATCAAGGCGGGTGAGAAGTGACCAAGGTGATGGGCGCTGCGATGCGGCGGATCCAGGCCGGGAACGCGCTGACCGCGTTCGGCATCGGCTTCACGGTTCCGTTCCTCTACATCTATGTGGCGCAGGTGCGAGGTCTGGGCTCCATGGCCGCCACGAGCGCGTTCGTGGCGTTCGCCCTGGGTGCTCTCGTCGCGCTGCCCTTCACCGGTCGGGTCATCGACCGACGTGGTCCGGTGCCCGTGGTCATGGGTGCGGCCGTGGCCGCCTCGGTAGGCGCGCTGTCGCTCGGGCTGTCGACGGGGATCGTGCCGATCCTGCTGTCGGCGCTGGCGCTGGGTGCCGGACAGGCCGTGATGCAGCCGGCGCTGGCCACGATGATCGTGTGGTGCTCGACGCCCGCCACCCGGACGCGGGCCTTCGCCCTGCAGTTCTTCATGCAGAACCTGGGTCTGGGCATCGGCGGTCTCGTCGGCGGTCAGATCGTCGACGAGAGCCGGCCCGCCAGCTTCACGCTGCTCTTCGGCATCGAGGCCGTGATGTTCCTGGTGCTGGCCGCGGTGATCGCCACCGTGCGGATGCCCCAGGTGGCGGGTCTCAAGGACGCCATGCCGAAGAAGGACGGGGCGCAGGCCGGCGGCGGCTGGAAGCGGATGCTGCAGCACAAGGCGATGGTGCAGCTGTGCGTGCTGGGCTTCGTGCTGTTCTTCGCCTGCTACGGGCAGTTCGAGTCGGGTCTGGCCGCCTTCGGGACCGAGGCCGCGGGGATCAGCCCGTCCACCCTCGGGTTCGCGCTCGCCGCCAACACCGGTGCGATCGTCGTGGCGCAGTTCGTGGTGCTGCGTCTGGTGGAGAAGCGGCGTCGGTCGCGGGTCATCGCGCTGGTCGGGCTGATCTGGACGGTCGCCTGGGTGATCGCCGGGTTCTCGGGGCTGGGTCACGGCAGTGCGGTCATGGCCGCGGGCGCGTTCGTGACGACGTACGCCCTCTTCGGGATCGGCGAGGCGATGCTGTCGCCGACGCTGGCGCCGCTGGTGGCCGATCTGGCTCCGGAGGGTTCGGTCGGGCAGTACAACTCGGCCTTCGCCCTGGTGAAGCAGATGGCACTGGCGCTCGGGCCGCTGGGCGTGCCGCTGGGTGCCGGGATCCCGATGCTCTACATCGGGGTGTTCGTGGCGGTCTCGCTGGGCATCGCCTGGCTGGCGCTGCGGCTGGGCGGGCAGCTGAGCCCGGTGCAGGACAACCCGTCGCTGTCGCGTGTCGTGGCGCAGGGTGGGCCGGCGGTCGGTGCGGCTCCCGTGGGCGTCGTCGCTGCGGAGCCCGCGCACGTGTAGTCGTACGTATGTATGGGTGTGGTGAGGCCCCGGTCCTTTGGACCGGGGCCTTTTCCGTGTGCGGCTACTTGTCGGGCAGGGCGAACTCGCACCAGACGGCCTTGCCGCCGCCCGGGGTGCGGCGGCTGCCCCAGGACGAGGCGATGGTGGCGATGATCGAGATGCCGCGGCCGGTCTCGTCGGCCGGTTCGGCGCGGCGGCGGCGCGGGAGGTGGTCGTCCCCGTCGGTGACCTCGATGATCAGGCGGCGGTCGGTGCGGCGCAGGCGCAGGCGCATGGGTGGGGTGCCGTGCTGGAGGGAGTTCGCGACGAGCTCGCTCGCGGCGAGGACGCCGAGGTCGCAGAGCTCGGCCGGGAAGCGCCAGGAGGCGAGGACGCCCTGGGCGAAGGCGCGGGCGCGGGGGGCGGCTTCGACTCCGCCGAGGAGTTCGAGGGCCGCGTTGTGGAAGAGCTCGGCGTCGGCGCCGGTGCGGGCGGGCTGCTGGAGGACCATGACGGCGACGTCGTCGTCGTGGTCCGCGTCCACGCCGAGGGCGCGCATCAGGCGGTCGCAGATGATCGCCGGGGTGCCCTGGGCGCCGGAGAGGGCGCGTTCGAGGGCGGCGACGCCTTCGTCGATGTCCTCGCCGCGGCGTTCGACGAGGCCGTCGGTGTAGAGGACGGCGGTGGAGCCGGGGCCCAGCGCGATGGTGCCCGAGCTGTGGAGCCAGCCGCCGGTGCCGAGCGGGGGGCCGGTGGGGTCGGCGGCGCGGCGGACGGTGCCGTCCTCGTCGCGGACGAGGATGGGGAGGTGGCCGGCGGAGGCGTAGGCGAGGAGGCCTTCGTTGGGGTCGTGGACGGCATAGACGCAGGTGGCGATCTGGCTGGCGTCGATCTCGGCGGCGAGGCCGTCGAGGAGCTGCAGGACCTCGTGGGGCGGGAGGTCGAGGCGGGCGTACGCGCGGACGGCCGTGCGGAGCTGGCCCATGACGGCCGCGGCGCGCACCCCGCGGCCCATGACGTCGCCGATGACGAGGGCGGTGCGGCCGGCGCCGAGGGTGATGACGTCGTACCAGTCGCCGCCGACTGCCGCTTCGGTGCCGCCGGGCTGGTAGGTGGCGGCGACGCGGAGGTCGTCTGGCTGCTCCAGTTCCTGGGGGAGGAGGGAGCGCTGGAGGGTGACGGCGGCCTCGCGCTGGCGGCGTTCGCTGGCGCGGAGGCGGTCTACGGCTTCGGCGTGGTCGGTGACGTCGGCGAGGTGGACCAGGATCCCGCTGTGGTGGGGGTCGGTTTCGCCGTCGGTGGCGGCCTTGGGGAACTCCACGGGGGTGCAGGTGACGGTGTAGGAGCTGCCGCCGCCGGGGGCGGTGCGGTTCTTGGCCGTACGGGGCTTGCCGCTGCGCTGGACCTGGTCGAGGAGCGGGAGCAGGCCGAGGTCGCCGAGCTCGGGCAGGGCCTCGTGGGCCGGGGCGCCGGTGGTGCGGGGGCCGAAGCCGGCGGTGTAGGCGTCGTTGAGGTAGGCGACGCGGTGCTCGGGGCCGTGGACGAGGGCCACGAGGGCCGGGAGCAGGCCGAGGACCTCCCGTACGGAGAGCTCGTCGAGGGCCGGGACGGCGGGGAGGGGTGCCGTGCCGGTGCCGCGGACGGTGGGGTCGGCCGGGCTGCCGTCGGGGGGCGGGGCGGGGTGGGCGGCCGCGCCGCGGGCTGCCGGGACGGAGCCTTCACCCCGTTTGGCCTGGGCTGCGGCGTGCTCGTTCCGGGCGGCGGCGCGGCGCTGCGTTCCGGGAAATCGGGCGCTCCAGCGCGTGAAGTTCACTGCGTTCAAGCCTCTTGGTGTCGCAAGTGGTCGCTGTGTCGCTCGTGGTCGGTCGCTGGACGGTCTGGACGGTGAGGTCACTCTGTGCAGGCGTGAGCCCACCTATGGTCACACGTCCAGTGTGGCCGACCGCACTGACAACGTCAGCCCTGGCTGTCCTGCGGGGGGTCGGGGGTGGGGGTCGGCGGGAGGTGCGGACGGTGTCCGCCCGCGGCGAGTTCGAATTCTGCCCTGGGGTGTTCGAGGGAGCCGAGGGAGACGATCTCCCGCTTGAAGAGGCCCGAGAGGGTCCATTCGGCGAGGACGCGCATCTTGCGGTTGAAGGTGGGGACGCGGCTGAGGTGGTAGGCGCGGTGCATGAACCAGGCGGGGTAGCCCTTGAGCTTGCGGCCGTAGATGTGGGCGACGCCCTTGTGGAGGCCGAGGGAGGCGACGGAGCCGACGTACTTGTGGGCGTACTCGGTGAGGGCTTCGTCGCGCAGGGCGGCGAGGAGGTTGTCGGCGAGCTGTTTGGCCTGGCGGACGGCGTGCTGGGCGTTGGGGGCGCAGGTGGCTCCGGATTCGGCGGCGGTGATGTCGGGGACGGCTGCCGCGTCGCCGGCGGCCCAGGCGTGTTCGACGCCTTCGACGGTGAGGAAGGCGGTGCAGGCGAGGCGGCCGTGGTCGTTCTTGGGGAGGTCGGTGGCGGCGAGGACGGGGTGGGGTTTGACGCCGGCGGTCCAGACGATGGTGCGGGTGGGGAAGCGGGAGCCGTCGCTGAGGACGGCGACGCGGTTCTCGCAGGAGTCGAGGCGGGTCTCCAGGCGTACGTCGATGTTGCGGCGGCGCAGTTCGCGGACGGTGTAGGTGCCCATTTCGGGGCCGACCTCGGGGAGGATCCGGTCGCTGGCCTCGACCAGCACCCATTTCATGTCCTCGGGTTTGACGTTGTGGTAGTACCGGGCCGCGTAGCGGGCCATGTCCTCCAGTTCGCCGAGTGCCTCGACGCCGGCGTATCCGCCGCCCACGAAGACGAAGGTGAGGGCGGCGGCGCGGATCTCGGGGTCGCGGGTGGAGGAGGCGATGTCCATCTGCTCGATGACGTGGTTGCGCAGGCCGATGGCCTCTTCCACGGTCTTGAAGCCGATGCCGTAGTCGGCGAGGCCGGGGATGGGGAGGGTGCGGGAGACGGAGCCGGGGGCGAGGACGAGTTCGTCGTATTCGATCTCGATGTCGCCGGTGCCCTCGTCGGCGGTGGCGAGGGTGGTGACGGTGGCGGTCCGCTTGGCGTGGTCGATGCGGCGGGCCTCGCCGATGACGATGCGGCAGCGGTCGAGGACGCGGCGCAGGGGGACGACGACGTGGCGGGGGGAGATCGAGCCCGCGGCGGCCTCGGGGAGGAAGGGCTGGTAGGTCATGTAGGGCTCGGGTGTGACCACCGTGATCTCGGCTTCGCCGGATCTCAGCTTCCGCTGGAGGCCGAGCGCCGTGTACATGCCGACGTATCCGCCTCCGACCACGAGGATGCGCGCGGGGGGCGGGGTGCCGGGTGCGTCGCCCCGGGAGTTAGCAGCCTTCACCATCCCATGACGCAACGTGGCCGGGAGTTTGTCCACAGGCCCGGCACATTGTGTGACCGGTGAGGGTGGCGGGGCGGGTCTGCCGCGGAGGTCGGATCGGGGGAAAGGTTCGCAGGTCAGGGACTGCGGAATGGTTGATTCCGGAGACTTGCGGCGGAAAAGTGGGGATGAATGCTCCGATCGGGCGGTGCTCCGTCCGGGGCTGCCTCTTCTGAATTGACTCTGGCTCAACTATGTTCGTATCTCGTCGAGGAGTAGGACCAGGGCCCCATGACCGTGGCCCCCCTCGACGCGAAGGCGGGGAGTGTCTCCGGGGGGAGACAAATGATTACCGGGGGATACATATGCATATTTCCGATTTCCATGGCTCTGTCACCGCGCTGTCCGCGGAGAGCGGCGGCCGCGTGATGGCGGGCGCCACGACCCACGGAGTGGGCCGTTCTACGCCGCTGCGCGTCGACGCCCAGCGCAACCTCGAACACGTCCTGCGGGCCGCCCGCGAGGTGTTCGGCGAACTCGGCTACGGCGCTCCGATGGAAGACGTGGCGCGGCGCGCGCGGGTCGGTGTCGGCACCGTCTACCGACGGTTCCCGAGCAAGGACGTCCTGGTCCGGCGGATAGCCGAGGAGGAGACCGCCCGGCTGACGGAGCAGGCCCAGTCCGCCCTCGGTCAGGAGGAGGAGCCCTGGCAGGCGCTGTCGCGCTTCCTGCGGACCTCCGTCGCCTCGGGCGCGGGCCGGCTGCTGCCGCCGCAGGTCCTGCGCGTCGGTGCGGCCGAGGAGGACGGTTCCGAGGAGGACGCCGCCGCGGCACGTGTCCCGCAGCAGCGGCAGGCCGCCGTGGCCGGGGTGCCGGACCTTCGGGTCGTGGGCTCGCGGAGCTCCGTCGAGGACGAGCCCGCGGAGGACTCCGGGGCGGGTGCGCTGCTGGAGGTCGTCGGGCGGCTCGTGGACCGGGCCCGGGAGGCCGGCGAGCTGCGGGCCGACGTCACGGTGGCCGATGTGCTGCTGGTGATAGCGACCGCCGCTCCCGCGCTGCCGGACCCGGCACAGCAGGCCGCGGCTTCGGCCCGACTGCTGGACATCCTGCTCGAAGGACTGCGGTCCCGGACGGCGTGAGCCGGTGGCTTGCGCCGGGCCGGAGCTGAGGTGCTGAGCCGGGCCCGGTGGCCCGGGCCGGTGGCCTGAGCCGTGGCGGGTGGTTCCGTCCGGGAGGACGGGGCCCCCGCGCGGGCCTGGCGGGAGGGCTGTCTGGACGGTCCCTTCCGGGGGCTCCGTCCGGGGGCTCCGTCGGGGAGCGCCGTCCAGGGGCTCCGTCGGGGAGCGCCGTCGGGCTCTGCCGGTCCTCGGTTTTCGCCGGGGTGCGGCGGGGCGGTTGACGGCGGGCTCCGGGCGGAGTGGGCCGGGGAGGGCCCGGGGCACGGTAGTCCGGGGCGCGGTAGCTCGCGGACGGCCTGGGGCGCGGTGGTCCGGGGCGCGGTAGCTCGCGGACGGCCTGGGGCGCGGTGGTCCGGGGCGCGTGGTTCGGGGCTCGGCGGTCCAGGGGTGGTCCGGGGTGCGGTGGTTCGGGGGCGGCCTGGGGCTCGGTGGTTCGGGGGTTTCGGTGATGGCCGGGGCCGGCGGGCGGGCCCGTTGTTCCTGGTCGGCTTGTCAACGGGCGCCCGGGGGGTGGCAGTCGCTCGAACGGGTGAGGAGCGTTTCGGTGCTGTCATCGAGTCGTCGGAACTTGCCCGGACGGGTGGATGCCGCGCAGAGGCATCCGGGGCACCGGCGCCGTGTGACACGCTGGATCGGTGTACCGGGCTGAGTGTGTCGTGCGGGGGCTTCCGCGATGAGCGTTGACGGGCGGGACGAGTCCCCCGGTGGTTCCGGCGGGGAGGCCGGGCCGGGGAGCCTGCCCCCGCGGCAGGTGCCGGCCCAGCGCGAACCCGGGGGACGGCACGCCGCTCCGCGGCCGGGTGGCGCCGATCTGCCGCCGTCCGACGCCGACTTGATCGCCCGGATGCGCGGCGGTGACGACGGCGCGTACGAGGAGCTGTTCCGTCGGCACTCCGAGGCCGTACGCCGTTACGCACGCACCTGTTGCCGGGACGGGCACACGGCCGACGACCTGACCGCCGAGGTGTTCGCGCGGACGCTCCAGGCGGTGCGCGGCGGTGCGGGGCCGGACCAGTCGGTGCGGGCGTACCTGCTCACCACCGTGCGGCGGGTCGCCGCGGCCTGGGGGAAGACCGCCCGGCGGGAGCATCTGGTCGAGGACTTCGCGCTGTTCGCGGAGCAGGCCGCGGCCGGAACCGAGGGCACGGGCGGGCTGGGCGGGCTGTCCGGTGAGGACGGCCTGGAACTGGGCGCGGACGTCCGGGCGATGCACGAGGCCGAGCGGTCGCTCGCCCTGCAGGCCTTCAGGAGCCTGCCCGAGCGGTGGCAGGCCGTGTTGTGGCACACCACGGTCGAGGAGGCCTCGCCGAGTGCGATCGCCCCGCTGTTCGGGCTGAGCGCCAACGCGACGGCGGTGCTGGCCAGTCGGGCCCGGGAGGGCCTCAAGCAGGCCTACCTCCAGGCGCACGTGAGTTCCGCGCTCAGCGAGGGCGGCGACTGCGCGCGGTACGCGGACCGGCTGGGGGCTTATGCCCGGGGCGGGTTGCGGATGCGGGCGGAGCGGGGGCTGCGCAAGCACTTGGAGGAGTGCGTGAAGTGCCGGCTCGCCGCCGGGGAGCTGAAGGACGTCAACGCGGGGATTCCCGCGCTGCTGCCGGTCGCGGTCATCGGGTGGTTCGCCGCCGGGTACGCCGCCAAGGCGGCCGGGGTCGTGGCGGGTGGGGCCGTCGCGGCCGGTGGGGCGGGAGCCGCTGCCGCCGCCGCGGGCGGTTCCTCCACGGGGGCCGGTGCTGCGGGTGCGGGTACGGCCGGGGCGGGGGCGGCCGGGGCGGGGGCGGCCGGAGGGACCGGGGGGGCCGGGGCGGGGAGCGGGGGTGCCGCTGTCGCCGAGGGGCTCGGGCTGCCCGCCAAGGCCGCCATCGCCGCCGGGATAGCGGTCGCCGCGGCGGCCGGAGTGGTGTTCGCCCTCGCCGGGGACGAGCCCGAACCGCAGGCCGCCGTGAAGCCCGCACCCGCAGTGGCGGCTCCGGCCGTGCCGACGCCACCCGCGTCCGCGGCTCCGGAGAGCAGTGCGCCGGGGGCTCCGTCGCCGGCCGCGCCGGTACCCGTACCGCCCCGGCGCTCCGCGGAACCCTCGGCTCCCGTATCGGGGCCGCCGTCGTCCCCGTCCCCGGCTCCGGCGCCGGTCCCGGCCCCCGCTTCGAAGCCGCCGTCGGCCTCGCCCGTGCCGGAGCCGGAGCCCTCTCGGACCCCGACGCCCACGCCGTCACCCGTCACGCCCTCGCCGAAGCCGCCGGCGGCCCAGGACTTCCAGCTGGCGCGGATCGGGCACTCCGCGTTCGGGCAGCACACCGGGCCGGAGGTGGAGACCTGGCGCAGCAGCTGGGTGTGGCAGCGGTGGGGGCTGGAGGTGGGCGGCCGGCGGTTCGGGCAGGGCGTCACGGTGAACTCCCGCTCCTCGGTGGAGATCGCCCTCAACCGGCAGTGCACCGAGTTCTCGGCGCGCGCCGGGGTGGACGGGCTGTCGCTGCGGACCGACGGGAAGCTGCGGTTCTCCGTGTACGGCGACGGGCAGCGGCTGTGGCGTTCGGGGGCGCTCGGGTACGGCGACGCCCCGGCGGACGTCCAGGTGTCCCTGGCCGGGCACAGGACGCTGCGGCTGGTGGTGGAACAGGCCGGGCAGGGGCACCTGCCGACGCTGGCGAGCTGGGCGGACTCGGTGATCAGCTGCCGCTGAGCGCGGTGGGGGCGGCGAGCAGGGCGGCCACCTCGGCGGGGCTGAGGGTCCGGCCCTCCGCTTCCGCCTCGGCCTGGCCGGCCTCCCCGAGCAGGGCGCGGGTGCGGGCCGGGAGGTCCGCCAGGGCGGCCTCCTCGGGGACCGAGCGTGGGTGGCCCGCGCGCCAGGCGGTGGCCGCCGCGAGGACCCGTACGCTCTCGGCCGGCCGGTCGGCGTCCGCCAGCAGCAGGGCGGCCGTCTCGGCGAGGGCGGCCAGGAACCGCTCCGCGCAGCGGGCGGCGACCGCGTCGGCGAGGCCCCGGGCGGCCTTGGCGAGGCCGGCTTCCGGGCCCTGTTCGTCGGCGAGGAGGGCGGCCTCGACGGTGGCCAGCCCGGCGGCGAACTGCGCGGGTCCCGTGATGCCGTCCGCCGCGGTGCGGGCCTCCTCGCACGCGGTGCGGGCCCGGGCCGTGTCCCCGCGCCGGAGGGCGAAGAACGCGGTGAGGAGCCGGGCGAAGGCCACGACGTCGTAGAGCCCGCCCTGCCGGTCGGCCTCCCGCTCGGCCTCCGCCAGTTGCCGTTCGGCGCCGTCGAGGTCGCCGCCGCTGTAGACGGCCTCCGCGATGCGGGCGAGGGCGAAGGGGACCTCGGTGTGGGCGCCGACCTCGCGGGCCAGGCGCAGGCATTCCTCGTACTCGGCGCGCGCCTCGTCGTAGCGGCCGCGCGAGAGGGCCATCTCGCCCGCCGCGCTGGCGACTTGGGCACGTGCCCAGCGATCGCCGACCCGGGAGGCGATCCTGTGGAGCTCGGCGAGGTCGGCGTCCACGGTGGGCAAGCCGCCCGTGGTGTCGATGGCGGTGTGGGCGCGGAACATCAGGATGACGCCGAGTTCCCAGTCCCCGGCGTGGCGGCGCGCGTTGGCGACGCCCTGGTCGAGGTCGGCGAGGAAGTCGGCGGTTTCGCCGGTGAGGAAGCCGAGTGCGGGCCAGAGCATGCCCGGGAAGCGGACCGATTCGGGGGAGTCCTGGCGGAAGACGTCCTTGATGCGGCCGGCGAGGGCGCGGTACTCGGGGGTGCGGAAGTGGTCGCCCCGGTTGCTCTCGGCCAGCAGGAACATGTGGAGGATCCGCAGGTGCAGGGCGTTCCAGTACGCGCGGGAGCCCTCGGGCGCGTCGACAGGGGTGCGGTCGAGGATGCGGCCGATCCATTCGACGCCTTCGACGCGGTAGTCGCGCAGCCACCAGAACCAGCCGAGGGCGAGGGCGATGCGCTGGGCGGACTCCGTGGCGTCCGGGGTGGGGGTTCCCAGGGCGGTGTCGAGGGCGGTGCGGAGGTTGTCGAGCTCGGTCTCGACGCGCCGGATCCAGGGGAGCTGGGCCTGCGAGCGCATCAGGGGTTCGGCCCGCTCGACGAACGCGAGGTAGTGCGCGGCGTGGCGGCGGGCGGCGGCGTCGAGGGCGGCCGGGTCGGCGGCGGCGCGCTCGGCGGCGTACTCGTGGATGGTCTCCAGCATGCGGTAGCGCATGCCGGGCGCGCTCTCGTCGCCGTCGGGTTCGGCGAGGACGAGGGACTTGTCGACGAGTGAGCCGAGGACGTCGGCGACGTCGAGGGTGCCGTGGCCGTGGTGGTCGTCGCCGTTGCCGTCGGCGTTGCCGTCGGGGTCGGCGGCGTCCGGCTCGGCGCAGACGGCTTCGGCGGCGGCCAGGTCGCAGCCGCCGGCGAAGACCGACAGGCGGGTGAGGACGGCCCGTTCGGAGGCGTCGAGGAGGTCCCAGGACCAGTCGACGACCGCGCGCAGGGTCTGCTGGCGGGGCAGCAGGGTGCGGGCGCCGCCGGTGAGGAGGCGGAAGCGGTCGTCGAGCCGGTCGGCGATCTGGCGCGGGGTGAGCAGCCGGAGCCGCGCGGCGGCCAGTTCGATGGCCAGCGGCAGACCGTCCAGGCGGGCGCAGATCTCGGCGACGGCGGCGGGATCGTCGGCGGGGGTGAAGCCGGGGCGGGCGGAGGCGGCGCGGTCGGCGAAGAGCCGGTGCGCGGGGGCGGGCGGCAGGGGTTCGAGGGGGCGCAGGAACTCGCCCGGCACGCCGAGGGGTTCGCGGCTGGTGGCGAGGATGCGGACGCCGGGGCAGTGGGTGAGGAGGCGTTCGGCGAGTTCGGCGGCGGCGCCGATGACGTGCTCGCAGTTGTCGAGGACGAGGAGCAGGCTGCGGTGCGCGCAGTGCTCGACGAGGAGGTCGGTGGGGTCGGCGGTGCTGGCCTTCTCGCGGGCGACGAGGCTGCTCTCGCGCAGGCCGAGGGCGCTGAGGACGGCGCCGGGTACGGCGGCGGGGTGGTCGAGTCGGGCGAGTTCGACGAGCCAGCCGGAATCCGGCCGGCCGGCGGCGGCGTGCTCGGCGAGCCGGGTCTTTCCGGAGCCGCCGGGGCCGGTGAGGGTGACGAGCCGGGAGCGGGCGAGGTCGCCGGCGAGCGCGGCGAGTTCGGGCTCGCGGCCGACGAAGGAGGTCAGGCGGGGGCGGAGGTTGCCGCGGGACTGCGGGGGCGGGGGCGACGGGGCCTGGAGCGGCGGGGGCGGGGGCGACGGGGCCTGGAGCGACGGGGGCTGGGGCGACGGGGGCTGGAGCAGCTCCGCGTGCAGGGCGCGCAGCCGCGGGCCGGGGTCGGTGCCGAGGCCGTCGGCGAGGTCGCGTCGAGTGCGCTCGTACGCGGCGAGCGCGTCGGCGGGGCGTCCGGCGGCGCGGAGTGCGCGCAGCTGCTGGGCGCGCAGTTCTTCGTCGTACGGATGCTCGTGGATCAGCGCCTCGATCTCCGGCAGGAGTGCGGCCGGTGCGGTGGCGCCGCTGTGCAGGTCCGCCTCGACGCGGTCGCGCGCGGCGCGGGTGCGGCGGGCCTCGGTGGCGGCGGCGAGGGAGGTGCGGGCGGGCTCGGGGAGGTCGGCGAGGGCGGGGCCGCGCCAGAGCGAGAGGGCCTCGCGGAGGGTGGCCGCCGCGGCGGCGGGGTCGGCGGCGGGCGCGGCGAGCTGCTCGGCGCCGAGGGCCGCGAGCCGGGTGAAACGGTGGAGGTCGACGTCCTCGCGGGCCGCGGCGAGGCGGTAGCCGCCGGCGGGGTCGGCGCGGACGCTGTCGCGGGACCCGAGGGCGCGGCGCAGCCGGGAGACGAGGGCCTGCAGGGCGGCGGGGGCGTCCTGGGGCGGGTAGTCGCCCCAGACCTCGTCGACGAGGGCGGCGACGGGGGCGGCGGCGGGGCCGCCGGCGCGCAGGGCGAGCGCGGCGAGGAGCGCGCGCAGGCGGGCGCCGCCGAGGGGAAGGGGGGCGCCGGTCTCGTCACGTGCCTCGGTGGTGCCGAGGATGAGGTACCGCACCGGGCAATTCTGCCCTGCCCCTGCGGGGAGCGGCGCGGAGTTTCCGGGCCCCGGCCCGGCGACGGTCCCGACGCGCCCGGGCGCCCCCCTGCGGTCGCCGGGTACGCCCCCTTCCGGGCGCCGACCCGGCGACAGCCCGGGCGGGCACGGGCGCCACCCCCACAGAACCGGGCACCACCCCTGCCGGGCACGAGATCGCGCCGCGCGGCGGTGGAGGGACCCCGGCCGGCCCGGCCGGGCGCGAGCCGGGACAAGCCGGGCCGGGGCTGGGCTGGGGCCGGGCCGGGGCTCCAGGCCCGAGCAGGGCCAGGGCTCCAGGCGGTCCGCCCCTGACCCCCCGCCTCAGGCGCCGGTGGGGCTGGAATTCCGTCCGGCGGGTCTGGGCGGCGCGGCCAGGCGCTCTGGTGCGGCGCGGCGCGCCGGGCGGCGCAGCCCGGCAGATGCGGCACGGCACAGCAGCCCGGCAGATGCGCCGCGCCGCAACAGCCCGACAGGTGCGGCACAGCGCAGCAGCCCGGCAGGTGGTGGGGCCGAGGGGCCGCGGCCGGGTCGTGTGGTCCGGTGCCCGGTGGCCGGTGGGAGGGGTCAGGGGGTGCGGAGGGTGGTGAGGGTGCGGGTGGCGATCTCCCGGCCGATCGGGAGGGACGCGGTCGCCGCCGGTGACGGGGCGTTGAGGACGTGGACCGTGCGCGGGGCCTCGCGGATGAGGAAGTCGTCCACGAGGGTCCCGTCCCGCAGGACGGCCTGCGCGCGGACTCCGGAGCCGGCCGGGGTGAGGTCCTCGGCGGTGACGCCGGGCAGGAGGCGGCGTACGGCGTCCGTGAAGGCCCGCTTCGACAGCGAGCGGTGGATCTCCCCGGCCCCGTAGCGCCAGTGCCGGGACGCCATCCGCCAGGATCCCGGCCAGGCCAGCTCGGTGGCGAGGTCGCGGGGCCGGACGGTGGCCCAGTCGTAGCCCTCGCGGGCCAGCGCGGGGACGGCGTTCGGGCCGACGTGGACGCCGCCGCCGATGCCGCGGGTGAGGTGGACCCCGAGGAAGGGGAACGCCGGGTCGGGCACCGGGTAGACCAGCCCCCGGACCAGCTCCGGGCGGGCCAGGTCGTGGTACTCGCCGCGGAAGGGGATGATCCGCATGCCGGGGTCGTCGCCGGCGAGCCGGGCGATCCGGTCGCACTGCAGGCCGGCGCAGTTCACCAGGACCTTCGCCCGGACGACGAGACCGGACGTGGTGCGCACGGCGACGGCGGAGGGGCGGCGGGAGATCAGGTCCACCTCGGCGCCGTAGAGGATCTCGGCGCCGGAGGACTCCGCGAGCTGCGCCGCGACCTGTCCGTAGTCGACGATGCCGGTCGTGCCGACGTGGATGGCGGCGAGGCCGCGGATCTCCGGCTCGTACTCCGCGATCTGCGCGGGGCCGAGCTCGCGCACCGGGATGCCGTTCTCGCGGCCGCGCTGGACGAGGGAGTGCAGGCGGGGCAGCTCCGCGCGCTCGGTGGCGACGATCAGCTTGCCCGTCACCTCGTGGGCGATGCCGTGCTCCGCGCAGAACTTCACCATCTCGGCGGCCCCGCGCACGGCGAAGCGCGCCTTGAGCGATCCCGGGCGGTAGTAGATGCCGCTGTGGATCACCCCGCTGTTGCGGCCCGTCTGATGCCGGGCGGGGCCGGTCTCCTTCTCCAGTACGGTCACCCGCGTCCCCGGGGCCAGCCGCGACAGGGCATGCGCCGTCGACATGCCGACGATCCCGCCACCGATCACCAGCACATCGCAGTCCACGCCGCCGCCCACGCTGACACCTCCCACCCCTGCATACTGCACCCCGCCACCGACAGAGCGGCTACGCGGGTGTCACCAGGAGCGGTCGGGCCCGCTCGCGCAGCTCCGCGACGCGCGGTTCGTCCCCGTACGGTTCCAGGCGGTGCAGCAGGTCCCGTACGTACTCGTTGGTCCGCGCCGAGGAGATCCGGCCCGCGACCTCCACGGCCCGGGTGCCGGCCGCGCAGGCCGCGTCGAGGTTGCCGGACTCCAGCTCGGCGACCGCGCTCACGACCAGGCGCAGCCCGTGCGAGCGGACGTACTCCTCCGTGGGGCGGGAGAGCGCCTGTTCGGTGAAACGCCGGACCTGACGCGGGAGTTTCAGGTCCCGGTAGCATTCCGCGGCATCCGCGGCGAAACGGTCGTACGAGTAGAAACCCAGCCAGGTCGGATCGGCGTCGCCCTCGCGGGAACGCTCCAGCCAGCCCTCGGCGGCCCGCAGCGCGGCCCCGGCGGCCGCCGAGTCGCCCGCCTTCGCGTGGGCGCGGGCCTCGACGAGGCGGAAGAAACTCATGGTGCGGGCGGTGGCCAGGCCCCGGTTGCGTTCGACGGCGGCCTGGGCGAGGTCCACCCCTTCGTCGGGGAAGTCCCGGTAGGTCGCCTGGAGCGACATCGAGGCCAGTACGTAGCCGCCGAGCGGTACGTCGGCGGCCGCGCGGGCCAGCCGCAGCGCCTGGATGTAGTAGCGCTGGGCCGCCTCCTGCTGGCCGGTGTCGAAGGCCATCCAGCCCGCCAGCCGGGTCAGTTCGGCGGTGGCGCCGAAGAGGGCGCGGCCCACCTCGTCGCTGTACGAGCCGAGCAGCAGCGGTGCGGCGTCGACCCGCAGGCACTCGGGGACCATCGACGAACGCCAGTCGCCGCCGCCGTACTTGGAGTCCCAGCGGCGGGCGTCCTCGGCGGCCTCGCGCAGTTTCGTGACGTCGCTGTGGCCGACGCGCTGCGGGGAGGCCTCCGAGAGCACGCCGGGAGCGGGAGCGGCAGGGGCCGTGGCAGCGGGAGCGACGGGGGCCTGCTGACCGGTTTCGGATCCGGGCCTGGCGGGCACAACGCCCTGCGCGGGGGTACGTACGGACGGTCCGGGCACTGCGGACGCCTGCCGGGGCGCCACGGCCCCGGCTGCCGGACCGGAGGACTCCCCGGCCGCCGGAAGCGGAGCCGGAAGCGGAGCTTTCTCCCGGCCGGGACCCGGTTCGCGCGCCACCGAGCTGTCGGCCGGAGATATCAGCCAGCGCGACGCGGGCGTCGCGTACGCCGACACCGCGAAGGACCCGGCGAGCGACTGCCAGATCCCGCCACCGCCCCGCCGCCCCGCGAGGTCGAGCCGGTAGAGGTCGGTCGCCGAACGCACGGCCGCGCCGATGTCGCGCGGGAAGGCCAGCCCGACCTCGGGCGCGGGGTCCGCGTCCGCGAGCCCGATCTCGTGCAGCGGCACCGGGCGCCCCAGCTTCGCGCCGATGGCCGCCGCGATCAGGTGGGGCGCGGCGCCCTGGGGCACCATCCCCTTCGACACCCACCGCGCGACCGAGGTCTTGTCGTACCGGAGCGTCAGACCGCGCTGCGCGCCGAGGTCGTTGACCCGCCGGGCCAGTCCCGCGTTGCTGATGCCCGCGAGGGCGAGGACGGCGCCGAGCTTCTCATTGGGCTCGCGGAGCTCCCTGGACATGCGCCACCCCTCGTCACACGCGGAACGCAGACGCCGCCGGGGCATAGGCGCCCGGCATTTCGTAAACCCAGCGTAGTTCCCCGCCTCCCAAGCGTTAAGGCCCCGACTTCCGTATGGCGGGATTGTTGTCCGTACGCACAGTCCGGGCGGGGCCCGGCCCCGGGGCGCACGTGTCAGCTCGTGCTCCGCCCGTGTGGCCGTGCGCCCGGCCGTGCGCTCTGGCCGGTCCCGGGGCCCGGCGATTCGATGTGCGGTGCGTGGGTCGGCCCGCCGCGTGGAACCGGAGGGCCGGGGGATGCCGCCGCCTCAATCCCCGCGGGTGGCGGAACGGTCCGGGGGGTGGAGACCGCCTCCCGGACCGCGGCCCGCGCGAGTCGCCGCGGGGGGACTCGGCACGGCCGAAGAATGGCCGAAACCGACCTATGGGGCGGTGGGAACGGAACGCCAAATACCGCGTGGCCGGGGCGTGTTCGTTTGCATGCGCGCCCCCGAAGCCACTCTCGCACGCCCGTCTCGTGGCAGCATGGACCCCGAGCCACCGGGGTCCCGCCGGCCGCGCCCTCCGGCGCCGACCGCGTCGTCCGTGCCGTCCGTTGCCCCGGTCATGTGCCCACGGGCTGGGGGAGGCGGCGGTGCGCTGGTTGGTCGGGTGGAGCAGTATCGCCGCGAGCTTCGGCACGGCCGGCCGGGTCTCCCACCAGGGCGAACCGGCCCGCGGCGGCGGCCGGGCCGACTACGCCGACTACGCAGACCCCGCCCACGGGGCGTACGGACCCCACGGGGCACACCCCCACGCGGCCCCGCCGCGCGGCGGCATCGCGGACGCCGCGTACGCCGACGACCCCGCCGCCCAGGACGCGGAACGCACCGTCCACCCCGTCGGCGCCCAACTGCTCTGGGGCGACCCCGACCCCCTCTGGGCCGTCGGCGACTGGCGCCCCGACGAGATCCGCACCGTCACCGCCGACCCCGCGGACCCCTTCACCCGGCTCGCCGTCCTCGGCTGCTGCGGCGCCACCGACGCGGAACTGCGCCGCGCCCTCTACGCCGCCCGCGGCGGCGCCCTGCGCCACCTCACCGAGTGGTCCGGCAGCTACACCGCCGTCGTCCAGGCCGGCCGCCGCATCACCGTCCTCGGCGACCTCGCGGGTGCCCGGCCCGTCTTCTACACGCCCTGGGCGGGCGGCACCGCGTACGCCACCGCCGCCCTCCCGCTCGCCGACCTGATCGAGGCGCAGCTCGACGTCGGCCACCTCGCGGCCCTGCTGGCCTGCCCCGACAGCCCCGAGGCCCTGGGCGACGGCACACCGTACGTCGGCGTGCGGCGGATCCCGCCCGGCCACACGCTGATCCTGCGCGAGGGCTCCCGGGAGATCACCGGGTACGAGCCGGTGGCCTCCCTCGCGGTGGCCGCGCCCGAGTCCGACCCGGAGCGGGCGGTGGAGGGCGTACGGGAAGCGTTGACGGCCGCGGTGCGCGCCCGGCTCACGGCGCCCCGCCATGCTCCCGACGTACTGGTGACCGACCCCGGCCCCGTGCCCGGAATGGGACCCGCCGACCGGCGTGCGGCCCGGGGCGCCCCCGCGCCCGGGGTGGGCGCCGACCTCTCCGGCGGCAGCGCCTCGGCGACGCTGGCCCTCCTCGCCGCCGGGCTCCCGGGCTCCCCCGGCACCCTGCCCGGCACCGGCTCCCGGCTCCTCGCCGTCACCTTCAACGACCTGGCCACCCCGCAGGGCCGCGAGGCCGAGCTCGAACGCGCCCACGCCCTCGCCGCCGACCCCCGGCTGCACCACGTCGTGGTGGCCGCGGCCGCGGAGGCGCTCCCCTACGCGGAACTCGACGGCCCGCTCACCGACGAACCCGGCCCCTCCCTGGTCACCGCCGCCCGCGAGCGGCGCCGCCTGGCGGCCGGCTCCGCGGACCACTTCACCGGGCACGGGGCCCGCCAGGTCCTCGACGCGCACCCCGCCCGCATGGCCGACCTGCTGCTGGACCGCAGGCGCCGCCACCTGCTGCGCCCGGTCGCCGCCCTCGCCCGCGCCGCCTCGGCCTCCGGGGAGTCCCTCCTCGTGCCGCTCACCGTGTACTCGGCGGCCCGCCGCCTGGCCCGTACGCCGTACCGCGCGGGCATCGAGGCGGCCGCGGCCCGGCTGCGCGAGGGCGGGGTCGCCGCCGCGGTCTCGGGGCCGGTCGACGCCTCCCTGGCCGCCCTGACCTGGTCCCGCCCGGGGCCGGCCGCGGGCTGGCTGACCGGGGAGGCGCTGGCGGAAGTATCGATCCGCCTCCGGGCCGCCGCCGGGCGCCCCCCGCTCTCGCTGCGGCCCGGCGAGGCCCGCGCCCGCGCGCTGCTGGCCCGCCACGCGGCCGACCACCGGGTCTTCGAGCAGGCCGTGGAGGTCCGCAGCCAGCGCCTGCACGCGCCGTTCCTCGACAACCAGGTCGTACGGGCCGCGCGCGCCCTGCCGGAGTCCCTGCGGGTGCAGCCCGGGGCCCGCGCCGAGATCCTGCGCAGCGTGCTGGCCTCCGCCGGGGTGCGGGAACTGCCGCCCGGGTGGGGCGCCACCGCCCACACCCCGAACGAGACCGCGACCCGGCTCGGGCTGCGGGCCGCCCTGCCCGGCCTGCTCTCCCTGTTCTCCGCCCCGCTGCTGGCCGACGCCGGGCTGATCGAGGCCCGGGTCGTGCAGCGGGCCCTGTCCGACGCCGCGGACGGCAGGCCCGTACCGCTCGACGGGCTGGCGGAACTCGTCTCGATGGAGCTGTGGCTGCGCCGCCTCCTGGCCCGCCGGGGAACCTGCTGGACGGGCACCTCCACCCCGCGCCGCCGCGCGGTCCCGGCCCTCGACGCCTCCCTGCCCCGCCTGACCCGCGGCGCACCGGCCGCCCGCTAGGCAGCCGCCCCGCCCGCGGCGCCGCGCCCGTCGGCCGCCGTCCGGCGGCCGGACCGCCCGTCGCCCGGACCGCCACCCGCCGTCCCCCGCCGGACCCCCTCCCGCCCGGCCCCCGCCCGAGCCGCACCCCAACCGGGTCACGGCACCCGCGTCGTAGAATCGGCGCATTGTGTCTGAGTCCCCGAACCCCCAGCCCAGCCTCCCGGACACCGCGCCCGAGGCGACCGCGTACGTGCCCCCCAAGTGGCGCACCGAGCCCCGTTTCCCCGACGGCCCCGCGCCCGACCCCGCCGGGTCGCACCACGAGCGGCGGATCCGCAGCTTCCAGCCGCGCCGCAGCCGGGTCACCACCGGCCAGGGCGAGGCGCTGAAGCGCCTGTGGGGGACCTGGGGTCTCGACATCGACGGCCACGAGGTCATCGACCTGAACCGGCTCTTCGACGGCCTGCCCGTGGTCCTGGAGATCGGCTTCGGCATGGGCGAGGCCACCGCCCAGATGGCCGCCGCCGACCCCTCGACCGGCATCCTCGCCGCCGACGTGCACACCCCGGGCCAGGGCAACCTCCTCGCGCTCGCCGAGCGCGGCGGGATGACCAACGTCCGCGTGGCCAACGGCGACGCCATCATCCTGCTCCGCGAGATGCTGCCGCCCGCCTCCCTCGCCGGACTGCGCGTGTACTTCCCGGACCCGTGGCCCAAGGCCCGCCACCACAAGCGGCGGCTGATCCAGCCCGAGTTCCTCGACCTGGCCGCCACCCGCCTGGCGCCGGGGGCCCTGCTGCACTGCGCGACGGACTGGGAGCCGTACGCGGAGCAGATGCTCGAAGTCCTCACCGCGCACCCGGAGTTCGAGAACACGCAGGCCGACGGAGGCTACGCGCCGCGCCCCGAGTTCCGCCCCCTCACCCGCTTCGAGGGCCAGGGACTCGACAAGGGCCACGTCGTCCACGACCTCCTCTTCACCCGCGCCCGCCCCAAGAACTGACAAACATCACTCCGAGTGTCCGAGCGGCTCGGTAGGGTCACCATGTGCTCCGAGCGCTCTCCCGTGTGCTCGCACGCACACCGGACCCGGTCCGCGTGTGCGTGCCCGTCACCCTGCTCACCGCGACCGGGTTCACCATCCTGGAACTCGTGCGGGAGCAGACCGGCACCGCCGGCTTCCTCGTAGGACTCGGCCTGGCCCTGCTGCCCGTACCGCCGCTGATGGCGGCGTTCCGGTGGCTCGGCCGGGCCGCGCCCGCCCCCTGGCGGCAGTTGATGTTCTGCTTCGGCTGGGGGGCCTGCACCGCGGCGCTGATCGCGATACTGGCGAACAGTTTCGCGACCGAGTGGATAGCCGCGGCCACCACCGACCCCTTCGACGCCGACCGGTTCGGCTCGGTGGCGATCGCGCCGGTCGTGGAGGAGAGCGCCAAGGCCGCCGCGCTGCTCCTCGTCTTCGCCTTCCGAAGACGGCAGTTCACCGGCCCCGCCGACGGTTTCGTGCTGGCCGGGTTCACCGCCACCGGCTTCGCCTGCACCGAGAACGTCCTCTACCTGGGCAACGCCTTCGAGGAGGACCTCGCCAAGGGCACCGGCGTCCTGGACTCCGTGACGGCGGCGACGTTCTTCGTGCGGGCGGTGCTGTCGCCGTTCGCGCACCCCCTGTTCACCGTGCTGACCGGGCTCGGCCTCGGCATGGCCGCGGTCGGCGCGGGCCGCGCGCGCCGGACGGGTCCGCCCCTGCTGGGCCTGGGCCTGGCCATGGGGCTGCACGCGCTGTGGAACGGCTCCTCACATTTCGGTGAGTACGGTTTCTACGCGGTCTACGGCTGCGTGATGGTCCCGGCGTTCGCGCTGCTGCTGGGGCTGGCCGTGCGGATACGGCGTCACAGACTGCGGGCGGTCGCCGCCGAGCTGTCGGTGTACGCCCGCGCGGGCTGGCTCGGCCCGGCGGAGGTCCCGGCGCTGGCCTCGATGCCGGCCCGGTCGCTGGCCCGGGCCCTGGCCCGCCGCAGCGGAGGCCGGCCCGCCGCCCGCGCGGTGTCCCGCTACGCGGCGGACGCCGCAGCCCTCGCCCTGCTGCGCCGGCACGCCCGGCAGACCGCCGGCCCCGACCGGGATCCCGCCCTCGACCGGGAATTCGCCGTACGGGAGCGGGAGTTGCTGGACCGCCTCTGGCTCCGCCGGGCGACGGCCGCGCCCGCCCTGGCACGGGCCGCGGTACTGGAGGAGCTGCTGCCGCCGTGGTACGACCCGCTGGCCGGCCCGCACACCCCCCGGCCGCCCCAGGCCACCCGGGAGCCCCAGGCCACCCGGCCGTCACCGGCCTTCGCGCGGCCGACGGCACCCACGACGGCGACCCCGGCAGCGGCCGCGACGGCGGTGCCGCCCCCCAGGACCCCGGCCCTGTCCGCCTCCGTCCGCCCCTCCTGTTAGAGGGCGGCGCGGGGGCGGCGGGCGGCGAGGGCGGACCACCACGCCGAGGCGAGCAGCAGCACCCCCGGAGCGATTCCAGCGACGGCCGACACGGCCGCGGTTCCCGCCCCGGCCGCGCCCAGGAGCAGTCCGGCGGCGCCGCAGGCCGTCATCGTGGCGCCGAGCACGTGCAGCGAGGCCTGGCGCCACACGGCCGCGAGGGCGAAGAAGTGCACCCCGACGACGAGCGCGATGCACGCCACCGCCAGGTGCGGGGCGTGGAACACGCGGGCCGTGAGGAAGACGCCCGCCAGGCCCGCGACCACCTCGGCGGCCACCACCAGCCAGTAGCGCCGCCCGAAGGCCGGACGGGCCGCGGGCGCCGTGGCTGCCGTGGGCTCCGTACGGGCGGTCGCGACGGCCCCGGTACCGGCCGCCGGGGGCCGGGACGCGAAGAACAGGCCGACGAACGCGGCGATGGCGAGCAACCGCAGCGGGACGGTGAGGGGCGCCACGGCGCCCGCGTTCACCGCGATGAAGGCGAGCCCGAAGGCCCCGCCGATGATCAAGCCCGTACGCCCCCGTGTCATGTACACAGTGTCCCGCGATTCGATCATGGAATCCAGGCCCGGCGGGGGCGGCCCCGGCGAGGATCCGGACGGCTCCGCTAGACGCCGAGCCCCTTGGACTCGAGCCACGCCAGCGGGTCGACCGTCGAGCCGCCCTTGCGCACCTCGAGGTGCAGGTGGGCCCCGGTGACGTTGCCGGTCGCGCCGACCCGTCCGATGGTCTCGCCGGCGCCGACCGTCCCGGAGGTCACCGCCATGGAGGAGAGGTGGCAGTACCAGACCTCCGTACCGTCATCGAGCTGGAGCACGATCCGGTAGCCGTAGGCGCCCGACCAGCCGGCCGAGATGACCTTGCCGCCGCCCACGGCCTTGACCGGGGTGCCGGTCGGCGCCGCGAAGTCGAGGCCGGTGTGGTGCCCGGAGGACCACATGGAGCCGGAGTCGCCGTAGTGGGAGGTGAGCGTGTAGGAGGAGGTGGGGAGCGAGTAGCCGCCCGAGGTCTTCATGCCCGCGCCGGCCCCGGCTCCGCCGCCCTCCGCGTCCTTGGCCGCCGTAGCCGCGGCGGCTGCGGCCGCCTTGTCCGCTTCGGCCTTCTCCGCGGCGGCCTTCTCGGCGGCCACGCGAACCGTCTCGGCCTCCTTGTCGGCCGCTTCCTTCTGGGCGCGGGCCTCCTGGGCCGCGGCCTCGCGCGCGGTCCGCTCGGCGTCCGCCCGCGCCTGGGTCTCGACGGCCTCCTGCTGCGACTCGGCCTGCTGGAGGATGCGGTGGCGCAGGGCCTCCCCCGCGTCGGCCTGCCCGTGGCCCTGGCCGTCGGCCTGCCCCGGGATGCCGGCGGTCCGCGCGGCCGCCGCCCCGGCGGGCGCCGCGGTGTCCGCGCCGGCCGCCCCGGAGGAGTGGCCGCCGCCCAGCATCTCGGGCAGGTCCGGGAGCGAGGGCATGGATATCGCGACCTGCGGCCGGTCCTGCGCGGTGGCGATGCCGCCCGCGCCGACCGCCGCGATCACGCCGACACCGAGCACGGTGGAGCTGCGGGCCAGTCCCCCTCGTTGCTTGAGGACGCGGTGCTTGCCGCGGACCGAACGGGCGGAGTCCTCCGTCGGGTTCCACTCGCCCCAGGCTCCGGCGGTGGGCGTCTCCGGGACGTCGATGCCCTCGGGGGAAGGCGAGTTGGAGGCCACCGGGGCACACTCCTCGTGAGCGAGAACGCGCACGGGTGCCGTCTCTTGCGACGGCTGGGACGTCCGCGCTGCGTTATCGAACGGTAATAGACGCGGGGGAGTGATTCCAAGCTGTTGCGACTGATCGTTAACCCCAATCAGCCACACTCCGAACAGCTCTGGCCCGAACATTCACCTCATCAAGCCTCAACTCGGGACAAACATCCACGCCCACCCCCTTCACTTCAGCCACGATGGCCCGAATGACGAACCGTCAATCCCCTTGCGCAGAGCACCTCATGGACTACGCAACGTCACCGCGCGGGCATCACTCCTCCTCGCGCCGCACCACGGGGACCGTCCGCCTGCGCTCCGGCTGCCCCTCCCGGGGCCGCCCCAAGGCGAGCAGCGCCATGTCGTCGGTGGTCCCGCCGCCCGTGTGCCGGCGGACGTCGCTGCTGAGGGCGCCGAGCACCTCGCCCGGCCCCGGGAAGACCCGCCCGCGCAGGCGGGCCGCCGGATCGTAGAAGACGCCCGCCGCGTCCCGGGCCTCGGTCACCCCGTCGGTGTAGAGGAGCAGGGTGCTGCCCTCCGGGAAGGGCCACTCCCCGACCGGATCCGGCGGACCGGCCGACAGCACCCCGAGCCCCAGCCCCAGCGGGAGCGAGGGCTCGGCAGGTTCGAGGACCGCCAGGCCCCCGTCGGCGTACAGCAGCAGCGGTTCGGGATGCCCCCGGTTGAGCAGCCGCAGCACCCCGGCCCCGGACGGGACCTCGCCGAGCACACAGGTGGTGAACCCCTCGACCGCGTCCAGGCTGTCCCGGCGGACGCCCTCACGGGCCAGGGCCCGCTCCAGCCTCTCCGCGAGCGCCTCCAGGGTCGGTTCGGTGTCCGCGGCCTCCCGGAAGGCGCCCAGGACCACGGCGACGGCCTCCACGGCCCCCAGCCCCTTGCCCCGTACGTCGCCCACCGCGAGCCGCACCCCGTACGGGGTGTCCTGGACGGCGTAGAGGTCCCCGCCGATGAACGCGTCGGCCTGCGCGGCCTCGTACCGCGCGGAGACGTGCAGCCCCCCGATCCGCTCGGCCGGCGTCGGCAGCACGGCCCGCTGGGCCGCCTCGGCGATCCCGCGCGCGGAGGCGAGCCGCTCGCCGCTGCGCCGCACGACCCGGTTGATGAGCAGGGCCAGCCCGGAGACGGTCACCACCGTCACCAGCTCGGTCAGCGCGTCCACCCTCCAGTCGGCGGCGTTGTGGAAGTGCAGGGCCACCACGGCGCTGGAGGCGGCGAACCCGGTCACGGCGGTCGCCAGGAAGCTGAAGACGGGGGCGGCGATCAGCGGGGCCGCCGAGAAGAAGGGGGAGCCCGTGAAGCCGGGCGGGGTCAGCACGTCGAAGCCGAGGCCGAGGATGATCAGCAGCACCGGGAGCGCCCGGAGCACCTGCCGGCCCGCACCACCGCCGGGCTCCGTCGTCCCGCTCGCGCCACCGCCCTGCCGGCTCAGCCCCGCCACGCTGCTCTCCTGCCGCCCGGTCCCGCCTCGCCCCGCATCCAAGGCTGGCGGCACGGGCCGTCGCACGGCGACCGGACCGGACCGATCGGGTGAAGGGAAGGGGCAGAGGGACGGGGCGGGGGACGAACGGCAGCGGCTCACCGGCCCCGGGAGGGCGCGTACGACGAAGGCCCGGTTCCACAAGGGAACCGGGCCTTCGTACTGAGTAGCGGGGACAGGATTTGAACCTGCGACCTCTGGGTTATGAGCCCAGCGAGCTACCGAGCTGCTCCACCCCGCGTCGGTAAACCCAACTCTACGTCATCCGGGAGACCCACTCCGCCAATTAACCCCCCGCCGCCCCTCCGGAAGGAGATAACCGCAGGTCAGAGCCGTAAAGAAGGGCCCCAATCCGCCTCCGGGCCCCCGCCCGGCCCCCTGCGCCCCGGGCGGGCCCCCGATGGCGGGAAACCGCCGCGGCCCGTCCCGGTCGATACCCGATCGGCCTGGGGGCCCTCTCCCGCTATGCTCTGGGGTGAGCGCGCCCGGGCCATTAGCTCAATTGGCAGAGCAGCGGACTTTTAATCCGTTGGTTGTCGGTTCGAGTCCGACATGGCCTACCGCACCCGGATCGTGGGGGAAACCCCCCGACCTGGGACCGAGCGCCCCGTCCGGCTTCGTCCGGGCGGGGCGCTCGGTCGTTTCCGGCCGCCCGCGGCGCACCGGGCCCGCGCCGCTCCGCCCGCGCCGCACCGGGCCCGCACCGCACCGCACCCCGTGAGTCACCGGTGCCGACGAGCCGCTCCGCCGCTCTCCCCAAACCCCGCGCGCAAAGTCAACGATCTCTGCATCCGGTGCAAACGCGCCTGGACCAGCGGCTCATACGCTCGGGCCGAGTGCCCGCAGCCGATCACGGCGGGCCTCAACTCGTCGCGAATGAGAAGGCGGTCAGATGAGCAGGAACTCCGTGCGCACGGTCCGGCACAAGGCGGTGGCGGTCGCCGCGGCGGCTCTGGCACTGGGAAGCGTGGTCACGACCGCGACGGCCGCGCAGGCG
Source organism: Streptomyces sp. NPDC004667 (assembly GCF_040609475.1). Taxonomy (NCBI): domain Bacteria; kingdom Bacillati; phylum Actinomycetota; class Actinomycetes; order Kitasatosporales; family Streptomycetaceae; genus Streptomyces; species Streptomyces sp. NPDC004667. Next base: position 25,945 of record NZ_JBEXKC010000046.1, read on the forward strand.
TCCACGACCCAGGGCTACATCAACGGTTTCGACGACGTCACCGACGACTGGGGCGACGAGGGCCTGCTCTCCACGACCCAGCACTCCAACAGCGGTGCGGTGGGCATCTGGCAGGCCGTCCTCTACAACGACGGCTTCCTCGGCCGCTCGGACGTCGACTGCAAGTTCGGTCCGGCCACGGCGGCGGCCACGAAGAAGTGGCAGGCGAAGTACCTCGGAGCCGGCCAGGCCGACGGTGTCGTCGGGAACAAGACCTTCGGCAAGGCGTCGACGTGGCTCAAGGAATACCTCTGGGCCGGCGAGTGGACGGGCCTCAAGTACGACGGCACGATCGACGAGTTCCAGACCATCACCTTCGAACGCAACAAGACGACGGGCCGCTACAGCTTCTACAAGGCGCCCGGCGTGCGCGTCGAGGGCTACTACGACTCCATGGGTGGCTGCTGAGCACCTCCGGGAGCCGCTGACGCCCGCGGCCCGGGACACGGAAAAGGGATCGGCCCCCACGGCACCGGAGTGCTGTGGGGGCCGATCCCTTGTCAGGCGGCGCTCAGGCGTCAGCCGTTGCGCTTCCAGCGGGGCTTGTCGTCACGACGGCCGCCGAAGGAGCCGGTCGAACCGGAGCCGGAGGGGCGGTTGTCGTCGCGGCGGCCGTAGGGGCGCTCGCCGGCGCCACCGGAGCGGAAGCCACCGGACGGACGGTCGTCACGGCGGAAGCCGCCACGGTCGCCACCACGGTCGTCACGGTTG
>NZ_JBEXKC010000046.1:26793-64395 GCF_040609475.1 Streptomyces sp. NPDC004667
GAAGCCACCGGACGGACGGTCGTCGCGACGGAAGCCGCCACCACGGTTGTCGTCACGACGGTCACCACCGGAACGGAAACCACCCGACGGACGGTCGTCACGGCGGAAGCCGCCACGGTCGCCACCACGGTCGTCACGGTTGAAGCCACCGGACGGACGGTCGTCGCGACGGAAGCCGCCACCACGGTTGTCGTCACGACGGTCACCACCGGAACGGAAACCACCCGACGGACGGTCATCGCGGCGGAAGCCGCCACGGTCGCCACCACGGTCGTCACGGCGGTTGTCGCGGCGCTCGTAGTTGCCGCGGTCGTCACGGCGCTCGAAGGTGCGCTCCTGGGCGACGGGCTCGGCCACGGCGGCGACGGCTGCCGCGACCTCGGCCTCGGCGGCCTCGACGACCTCGGCGACGGCGGCCTCCGGGTCCTCACCGCGCTCGCGGGCGGAACGGGCGACGAGGCGGTCGGCCTCCTCGCGCAGCTCCGCGGCGCGGCGGGTCAGGCGCTCCAGCTGCTTGGTGAGGTCGGCGACCTCGCGCTCGGCCTGCTTGGCGGCGTTGTTCGCGGAGTCGGCCTGGACCTGGGTGAGCGAGCGCGCACCGGTGATCTCGGCGACCTCGGGGTCGAACGCGCCGACGCCCTGGACGATGTGGCGCGAGGCGTCGACGCCCGCGTCCTCCATCAGGCGGAAGATCTGGCGGCGCTGGTGCGGCAGGGCCAGGGAGACCACGACGCCCGACTTGCCGGCGCGGGCGGTACGGCCCGAGCGGTGCAGGTAGTCCTTGTGGTCGCCGGCCGGGTCCACGTTGAGGACCAGGTCGATGCCGTCGACGTGGATGCCGCGGGCGGCGACGTCGGTGGCGACGAGCGCGTTGACGTAGCCGTCCTTGAAGTCGGCGAGGACGCGGGTACGGGCGCCCTGCGTCATGCCGCCGTGCAGCGCGTCGGCCTTCACGCCGGCCTCGATGAGCTGCTCGGCGATGCGGTCGGCGCCCAGCTGGGTGCGGACGAAGATGATGGTGCGGCCCTTGCGGGCGGCGATGGCGGCCGTGACCGGCGCCTTGTCCTTCGGCTTCACGACGAGGACGTGGTGGGTCATGGTCGAGACGTTGCCCTGGGCGCTGTCGACCTCGTGCGTGACGGGGTTGGACAGGTAGCGCTTGACCAGGGTGCCGATCTCGTTCTCCATGGTGGCGGAGAAGAGCATGCGCTGGCCGCCGCCGGGGATCTGGTCGAGCAGCTCGGTGACCTCGGGCAGGAAGCCCAGGTCGGCCATCTGGTCGGCCTCGTCGAGGACGGCCACCTCGACGTTCTCCAGGGAGCAGGCGCCGCGGTTGATGATGTCGCGCAGGCGGCCCGGGGTGGCGACGAGGACGTCGACGCCGCGCTCCAGGGCGTAGATCTGGTTGCCCATGGAGGTACCGCCGCAGACGACCTTCATCTTCAGGCCGAGGACGTCGCCGTAGGGCTGGAGGGCGTCCGCGACCTGCATCGCGAGCTCACGGGTCGGGGTGAGGATGATCGCGCGGGGCTTCTTCTTCTCGGTGAAGCCACCGGCCAGGCGGGCCAGGGTGGGCAGACCGAAGGAGAGGGTCTTGCCGGAGCCGGTACGACCGCGGCCGAGGATGTCCTTGCCGGCCAGGGCGTCCGGGATGGTCGCGGCCTGGATCGGGAACGGGGTGGTGACACCGTTCTGGGCGAGCTTGCGCACGACGCCCTCGGGCAGACCGAGGTCCGCGAAGGTGACGGTGGGCTCGGCGTCGCCGGCCTCGTCGGCGGAGTCGGCGGTGTCGCCGGTCACGTCGGCCTCGAGGGCCTCGATGATCTCGTCCGCCTCGATGGCCTCCATGGCCTCGGTGACCGCGAGGGTCTCGGCGTCGACGATCTCGTTGGTGTCGTTCTCGGGCATGACGGAACGGTCAGAACTGGAAATGGACATGCGAAATGCGAAACCTTCCGGAGTCTCGGCACGCGCCCAAACTCCGTGAATCGCAAATCGACCGCCTCAATGCGGTCAGCCACGGCTAGGGAGAGTACGCGCCACACGGCGCTCTTCGGATTCGGCGCCGGGCAATGGGATCAAACGATCTATAACCATACGCACCCTCCTGGGGGTCTGGCAAGTCGCTCCATGCGAATGGCCTCTGACCTGCGACGATGCCCAGGGTGTGCATTCCGGGTGGCCCGGCCCGACCGGGCGGGACCCCCTGCGCGCTAGGCCGTTCCGGTGGTCGGTTCGGACGTCGGCGGGGTCGGCGGACCGGTCTCCGGCGGCGTGGGGTGCGTCACAGGAGGGGTGGGTTCCACCACGGGCGGGGTGGTCGTCGACCCTCCGCTCCCGCCGGATCCGGACCCCGAACCGGAACCTGAGCCTCCGGAGCCGGAACCCGAGCCTGACCCCGACCCCGAACCCGAGCCGCCGGAGCCCGAACCGCCCGATCCGGAGCCGGAGCCCGAACCGCCGCCGGACGGCACCGGCCCGCCCTGCCCGCCCGCCCCGCCCCCCGGTCCGGCCGACGGCGAGGGCAGCCCCGGTTTCGCGGGGGCACCCGGGCCGGGGGAGGCCCCGGTCGCGCCGGAGGCCTTCCCGGGCTCACCGGACCTGCCGTCCTGGTTCCCCGTACCCTCCTTCACGCCATGGCCGTTGCCATGGATCCCGGAGCCGTGGCCGACCTGGCCGGCGCTCGCCCCGGCCGTGTCCTTGCCGCCCACGGAGGCCGCGGGACCCGGCTTGGCGGCCTCCTCGCCGACGCTCATGCAGCCTGCCGTCGCCGCGACGGCGAGCACGGAGACGGCGAGTCTCAGGGATGCGGACATGGGGCGCGGCAAAGGGCGCACGGGGGCACCTCCGGGACACTGGACGGGGTCCGCGTTGGGCGGGTCAATGTGCCCAACTCCCTTTACCCCGTAAGAGACACGCCCCTTACGCGAACAGCTGCCGGGCCACCTGCGACCCCAGGTGCACGGCACCGAGCCCGACCAGCACCGATCCCACGACGTTCGCGACGGCCAGGAACTTCCAGCCGCGCTCCGCCAGCCGCAGCGTCTCGTAGGAGAAGGTCGAGTACGTGCTCAGCGCCCCGCACAGGCCCGTCCCGAGCAGCAGCATCACCCCCGAGGATCCTGCCCCCGCCAGCACCGCCCCCGTCAGCGCCCCCAGCAGCAGGCAGGCGGCCGCGTTGACCACGAAGGTCCCCCACGGGAAGACGGAGTCGTGCCGGGACTGGACCGCCCGGTCGGTCAGGTAGCGCAGCGGCGCCCCGACCACCGCGCCGGCCACCACCAGCAGCCAGTTCACCCGCGCCCCCGTCCGGCCGGCCGGTCCGGCCCGTCCGCCACGGGCGCCGCCGCGAGCCGCACCGCGAGCCGGGTCGCCGAGGCCGCCGCCCAGACGGCGCCCAGCGCGGCGGCCACCGTGAGCCCGGCGTACGCCAGCGCGGCCTGCGCCCGCCCCGCGTCCAGCAGTCCGGAGAACTCGACGGCGTACGTCGAGAAGGTGGTGAACCCGCCGAGGATCCCGACGCCGACGAACGGCCGCACCAGCGGATGGGGCGCGCTGCGCCCGCCCTCGCTGATCAGCACCATCAGCACGCCGATCAGCGCGCAGCCCGAGACGTTGATCCAGAAGGTGGCCCAGGGGAACGCCCCGGGCCCGGTCGGCCACAGCAGGCCCACCCCGAAGCGCGCCGAGGCCCCCAGGGCGCCGCCCGCCGCGATCGCCGCCAGCACCCGGCCCTGCGGTTCGGCCCGCTGGGCGGGGACGTGGAGGTCGACATCGGGGTCGATCGCCTCGCCGCCCGCCACGGGGCGGGTCACCCGTAGCCCAGCGCGTGCAGGCGTTCGTCGTCGATCCCGAAGTGATGGGCGATCTCGTGCACCACCGTCACCTCCGTCTCGGCGACCACGCTCTCCCGGTCCTCGCACATCCGCAACGTGGGGTTCCGGTAGATGGTGATGCGGTCCGGCAGTACGCCGGCGTACCACTCGCCGCGCTCCGTGAGCGGGGTCCCCTCGTAGAGGCCGAGCAGCTCGGGATCGTCCGCCGGGGGCTCGTCCTCGACGAACACCGCGACGTTGTCCATCAGCCGCGTGAGCTCAGGCGGGATGCGGTCCAGGGCCTCTGCGACGAGCTCCTCGAACTCCTCGCGCGTCATCTCCAGCACTCGGCCATTGTCGCCCCGGGGGAAACCGTTTTGGCGATAGCTCCCCCGATCCCATATGCTTCTCACGTCCCCGACGCGCTGGAAAGTGCCCGGTGGGTCTTTAGCCCTCATCGTCTAGTGGCCCAGGACGCCGCCCTTTCAAGGCGGTAGCACGGGTTCGAATCCCGTTGGGGGTACGCAGTACATGTGCGAGACTTGTTCTCGCACAATGCAAGGACCTGTGGAGCAGTTGGTTAGCTCGCCACCCTGTCAAGGTGGAGGTCGCGGGTTCAAGTCCCGTCAGGTTCGCTGAGGCTGGAAACAGTCTCGTGGCTGGGTAGCTCAGTTGGTACGAGCGATCGCCTGAAAAGCGATAGGTCGCCGGTTCGACCCCGGCCCCAGCCACAAAAGGAAGGCCCCGTCCATCGGACGGGGCCTTTCGCGTTCACCCCTCCCGCTGCGTCCGGCGCCAGCGCACCAGCCCGACCGCCACGGCACCCGCGGCGATCAGGCCCAGCAGCGCCCAGTCCGGCACCGCGTCCGCGACGGAGCGCACCCGCTCCTCCACGGCGTACGAATCGTCCACGTCCAGCAGCCCGGGCAGGGCGCTCGCCCCGTCGAAGGCCAGGAACAGGGCGCCCAGGGTGATGAAGAACAGGCCGGACAGCAGCGAGGTCGAGTGCAGCCGGAGCCGGCCCAGCCGCAGGGTCCGGCCGCGCAGCCAGCGCCGGCGGCCCAGGTCGAAGCGCTCCCAGAGCAGGGCCAGCAGGAACAGGGGCACGGCCATGCCCAGCGCGTACACCGCCAGCAGCAGGCCGCCGTAGACCGGACTGCCGCTGACCGCCGCCACCGTCAGGACGCTGCCCAGGATCGGACCGGCGCAGAAGCCGGCCAGCCCGTAGACGGCGCCCAGCGCGTACACGGACAGCGCGGTGACCGGCCGGATCCGCCCGGACAGCTCGGAGATCCGGCGGGAGGAGAAGCCCAGACCGAGGATCTGCGCGAGACCGAGCGCGATGATCAGCCACCCGCCGAAGAGGACGAGCCCCTCGCGGTGGCCGTGGAAGAACCGGCCCGCGTACGAGCCCGCCGCGCCCAGCGGTACGAGGGTGCTCGCGAGGCCGGCGTAGAAGATCCCGGTGCGGGCCAGGAGCCGGGAGGTGGAGTCGATCGAGTAGGCGAAGAAGGCGGGCAGCAGCAGGGCGCTGCACGGGCTCAGCAGGGCGAGGAGGCCGCCCAGCAGGGCGGCCAGGTATCCGATGCCGTTCACTTGCCCGCCGCCGCGGCCGCCCGGCTGATGGCGGCCTCGAAGGCGGCGAGGGGCTGGGCGCCGGCCAGGGGCTGCCCGCCGACCAGGAAGGAGGGGGTGGAGCTCACGCCGATGCGGTAGCCCTCCTCCTGGTCCCTGCGCAGCGCCTCGGCGGCCTGCGGTCCGGCCATGTCCTGCCGGAAGCGTTCCAGGTCGGGGACCCCGGCCTCGCGGGCCAGCTCGACGAGCCGTTCCTCGCCGAAGCCCTTCTCCTTGGCGCCGTCGGCGTACGCGGCGGCGTGGAAGGCCGCGAAGCGGTCCTGCTGTCCGGCTGCCCAGGCGGCCTTGGCGGCGGCCTCGGAGTCGGCGCCGAAGATCGGGAAGTTGCGCCACTCGATGCGCAGGGTTCCGGCGTCGACGTACTTCTTCACCAGGGCGGGCTCGGTGTCCCGGGCGAACTTGCCGCAGTAGCCGCACTTGAAGTCGGAGTACTCGATGAGGACGACGGGCGCGTCGGGGCGGCCCAGTGCCAGCTTGTCGCCGGCCTCGCGGCGGGCCAGGGCCTTGAGCTCGGCCAGGGGGTCCTCGGCGCGGGGGGTGGAGCCGGCGGCGGAGGCGGTGTCGCGGGACTCGTCCCGGGGGCCCGAGGCCTGCCAGGAGACGAGTCCGAGGGTGATCGCGGCGACGGCGACCCCGGCGCAGACCAGCAGGGGCGTGCGGGAGGCGCGTTTGCGGGAGGCGGGCTTGCGGGTGGAAGAGGACATACGGGTGCTCCTGAGGGGCGGAAGGGGTGAGGGGGACCGGTGGTGACCGCTCCCCTTACACCCGCAGCACCGACAGCTCCACGGGGCCGGGCGCCGGCCGGTCCGGCCCGCGTACGAGGACCCGCAGGGGCGCCGTACCGCGCGGGCCGGCCTCCCCGGGCACGACCCCGGCGACCGGGAGCTGCGCGTGCTCGCCCCCGGTGCGCGGCGGAACGGCGGGGACGCCGCCGTGGTCGGGGCCGTCGGGCGCACAGCGCGGCCCCTGCTCCTGCGCCCCCGCGGCCGGTGCGAAGGCCGGAGCCGCCTGGGCCGGGGTGGCCCGGGGCGCGGTGACCTGGGCCGGGGCGGCCGACGCGGTGGGGGCCACGGTGGCCAGCAGCGTCGCGAGCACGGCTGCCAGGAGGCACCACACACGACGGCGGCGGGACACAGTGGGCTGCCTCTCACTTGCGCAAACGGGGGGACTCGTCCCGAAATGGTACGGGGAGGGGCACAAATGCGTTCGCCACCCGCCGGGCCCAGGTGAGATCCTCGACCAGGTATGTCTACTTCCTTCGCCGCCCTGCAGACGCTTCTCGGTGAGATCTCCCTCCGTGACGCGCACCGCCTCGGCCGCCGCCTCGAAGGCGCCCGCCGCATCCGCAAGCCCGAGGCCAAGCAGGCCGTGCTCGACGAGATCGCCGCGGAGGCCACCAAGGCCGCCGAGCGACTGGCCGGCCGTGCCTCGCGGATGCCGGAGGTCACGTATCCCGAGAACCTGCCCGTCAGCCAGAAGAAGGACGAGATCGCCGAGGCGATACGCGACCACCAGGTCGTGATCGTCGCGGGCGAGACCGGCTCCGGCAAGACCACGCAGATCCCCAAGATCTGCATGGAGCTGGGGCGCGGTGTCCGGGGCATGATCGGGCACACCCAGCCCCGCCGGATCGCCGCCCGTACGGTGGCGGAGCGGATCGCGGAGGAGCTGAGGTCCGAGATCGGCCAGACGGTCGGCTGGAAGGTCCGGTTCACCGACCAGGTGGACCAGGACGCGACCTTCGTGAAGCTGATGACGGACGGCATCCTGCTCGCCGAGATCCAGACGGACCGCGAGCTGCGCGCCTACGACACGATCATCATCGACGAGGCGCACGAGCGGTCCCTGAACATCGACTTCCTGCTCGGTTACCTGGCGACGCTGCTGCCCAAGCGCCCCGATCTGAAGGTCGTCATCACCTCGGCGACCATCGACCCCGAGCGGTTCTCCCGGCACTTCGGGGACGCGCCGATCGTCGAGGTCAGCGGGCGGACGTATCCGGTGGAGGTCCGCTACCGGCCGCTGCTGGAGGAGGACTCCGAGGACGCCGACCGCGACCAGATCACCGCGATCTGCGAGGCCGTCGACGAGCTCCAGGGGGAGGGGCCGGGCGACATCCTGGTGTTCCTCTCGGGCGAGCGCGAGATCCGGGACACGGCGGACGCGCTGGAGAAGCGCAAGCTCCGCTTCACCGAGGTGCTCCCCCTCTACGCCCGTCTCTCGCACGCCGAGCAGCACCGGGTGTTCCAGCAGCACACGGGCCGGCGGATCGTCCTGGCGACGAACGTCGCGGAGACCTCCCTGACGGTCCCCGGCATCAAGTACGTGATCGACCCGGGCACGGCCCGCATCTCGCGCTACAGCCACCGCACCAAGGTGCAGCGGCTGCCCATCGAGCGGATCTCGCAGGCCAGTGCCAACCAGCGCAAGGGCCGCTGCGGCCGTACCAGCGACGGCATCTGCGTCCGGCTCTACTCCGAGGCCGACTTCGACGCCCGTCCGGAGTTCACGGACGCCGAGATCCTGCGCACCAACCTGGCCTCCGTCATCCTCCAGATGACCGCGGCGGGCCTGGGCGAGATCGAGAAGTTCCCCTTCATCGACCCGCCGGACCACCGCAACATCCGGGACGGCGTGCAGCTGCTCCAGGAGCTGGGCGCGCTGGACCCGGCCGAGAAGGACCACAAGAAGCGGCTCACCCCGATGGGCCGCCAGCTGTCCCAGCTGCCCGTGGACCCGCGGCTGGCGCGGATGGTGGTGGAGGCGGACAAGAACAACTGCGTCCGCGAGGTCATGGTGATCGCGGCGGCGCTGTCGATCCAGGACCCGCGCGAGCGGCCCTCGGACAAGCAGACGCAGGCGGACCAGAACCACGCCCGCTTCAAGGACGAGACGAGCGACTTCCTCTCGTTCCTGAACATCTGGCGCTACGTCCGCGAGCAGCAGAAGGAGCGCGGCTCGTCGTCCTTCCGCCGGATGTGCAAGCAGGAGTACCTGAACTTCCTGCGCATCCGCGAATGGCAGGACATCTACTCGCAGCTGCGTACGGTCGCCAAGACGATGGGGATCCACGTCAACGAGGCGGACGCCCCCGAGACGAACATCCACATCTCGCTGCTGGCCGGCCTGCTGTCGCACATCGGCCTGAAGGACACCGACAAGAACGAGTACCTGGGCGCCCGCTCGGCCAAGTTCGCGATCTTCCCGGGCTCCTCCCTCTTCAAGAAGCAGCCGAAGTTCCTGATGTCGGCGGAGCTGGTCGAGACCTCGCGGCTGTGGGCGCGGGTGAACGCGAAGGTGGAGCCCGAGTGGGTGGAGCCGCTCGCGCAGCACCTGATCAAGCGCACGTACAGCGAGCCGCACTGGGAGAAGGACCAGGCGGCGGTGATGGCGTACGAGAAGGTGACCCTGTACGGGGTGCCGATCGTCGCCCAGCGGAAGATCAACTACGGCCGCATCGACCCCGAGGTCTCGCGGGAGCTGTTCATCCGCAACGCGCTGGTCGAGGGCGACTGGCGCACGCACCACAAGTTCTACGCCGACAACCGCAAGCTCCTCACCGAGGTGGAGGAGCTGGAGAACCGGGCGCGGCGCCGCGACATCGTGGTCGACGACGAGACCCTGTTCGACTTCTACGACCAGCGCATCCCGGAGCACGTGGTCTCGGGGGCGCACTTCGACTCCTGGTGGAAGCACAAGAAGCGCGAGGAGCCCGAACTCCTCGACTTCGAGCGCGAGATGCTGCTCACGGAGAAGGCGGCCGGGGTCACCAAGGCCGACTACCCGGACAGCTGGCAGCAGGGCCGGCTGAAGTTCCGGGTGACCTACCAGTTCGAGCCGGGCGCGGACGCGGACGGCGTGACCGTCCACATCCCGCTCCAGGTGCTGAACCAGGTCACGGACGAGGGCTTCGACTGGCAGATCCCGGGTCTGCGCGAGGAGGTCGTCACCGAGCTGATCCGCTCGCTGCCGAAGCCGATCCGCCGGCACTACGTACCGGCGCCGAACTTCGCGACCCGCTTCCTGGACACGGCCGTCCCCCTGCAGGAGCCGCTGCACGTGACGCTGGCGCGGGAGCTGCACCGGATGGTCGGGGTGCCGGTCTCGGCCGACGACTTCGACCTGTCCCGGATCCCGGACCACCTGAAGATCACCTTCCGGATCATCGACGAGCGGCGCAAGAAGCTCGCCGAGGACAAGGACCTGGAGGCCCTGCGGCTCTCGCTGAAGCCCAAGGCCCGCCAGGCCCTGTCCAAGGCCGCGGCGGCCACCGCCGAGCGGGCGGGCGGGGAGTCGCTGGAGCGCTCCGGGCTGACCGACTGGACGATCGGCACCCTGACCCGGGTGTTCGAGACCCGGCGGGCGGGCCAGCCGGTGAAGGCGTATCCGGCGCTGGTGGACGCGGGGACGAGCGTCTGCGTACGGCTCTTCGACACCGAGGCCGAGCAGCAGCAGGCCATGTGGCTGGGCACCCGGAGGCTGATCCTCCTCAACATCCCGGTGAACCCGGCGAAGTTCGCCTCGGACAAGCTCACCAACCAGCAGAAGCTGGCCCTGTCCCGCAACCCGCACGGCTCCATCCAGGCGCTGTTCGACGACTGCGCCACGGCGGCGGCCGACCGGCTGATCGCCGACCACGGCGGGCCGGCCTGGGACGAGGCGGGCTTCCGGAAGCTCTACGACGCGGTGCGGGCCGACCTGGTGGACACGACCGTACGGACCGTCGCCCAGGTGCAGCAGGTGCTCGCCGCCTGGCAGGCGTGCGAGCGGCGGCTGAAGGCGACCAACAGCCTGGCCCTGATGGCGAACGTCGCGGACGTGAGGGCGCAGCTGGCGGCCCTGGTGCCGGCCGGCTTCGTGACCCTCGCGGGCCTGCGCCGGCTGCCGGACCTGATGCGGTACCTGGTGGCGGCCGACCGGCGGCTCCAGCAGATGCCGACGGGCGCCCAGCGCGACACCACGCGCATGGAGAAGGTCCACGAGATGCGGGACGAGTACCTGTGGCTGCTGGAGCAGCTGCCGAAGGGCCGCCCGGTGCCGGAGGCGGTCACCGAGATCCGCTGGATGATCGAGGAACTGCGGGTCAGCTACTTCGCCCACGCGCTCGGAACGGCCTACCCGATCTCCGACAAACGCATCGTGAAGGCGGTCGACGCCCTCGCCCCGTGATCGGGTTCGACCGCACCCCCTGACCTGCTGTACAGTGTCATTCGCAGCCGGGAAATCGGCCGCGATCGAGGACCTGTGGAGCAGTTGGTTAGCTCGCCACCCTGTCAAGGTGGAGGTCGCGGGTTCAAGTCCCGTCAGGTTCGCAGAAACGTCAGGGCCCGTATCCCGCAAGGGATACGGGCCCTGACGCGTTTCCGGGCCGACCTCGCAGGACACCGGAGCACCCCCCGTGTCCACATGATCACCCAGCCGGTCGCGCGGCGACCCCGGACGGCCCTGAGGGCCCCTCAGCGGTCACCGGGAGCCCCGCGCCGCCTCACACTCCCCTCCCGGCCCGACGGAGCCTCCAGAGGGCTTCCAGCGGCTCGGGCTACACCTGTCACCCGGGAGGGCAAATTCCCCCGTCCGCGTGAGTCGCTCTGCACCGGAGATCCCCTTACGGGGTGCATTGCCGGATGTACAAGAGTTATCAGCTGTGACGGGAGTCACCACACGAGTTTTTGAGACCCGCACGTTTATCGGACTCCTACGCCCGCTCGATTTAATATGTGCAATGGCACCCATCCCGCCGGCCCCCCAGCAGCCGCCGGACGACACCCCTCCTCCGGGCATAAAAAAGATCGCGCTGGACCCGGCGGAGTCCAGCGCGATCGACGGTGTGGCCTGTTGGGGCAAGCTCCACCGTATGAAGCCTTGTGGGTTTCATCGGATTGGGGGACCCGATACGAACCCGTTTAAAGCAGTGGTGCTGCGGGACCTCAGGCCTCGCTGCGCTGCTGCGGAATTCCCGCGAGCAGTGCGCGAACCTCGGCCTCGCGGTAACGGCGGTGTCCACCCAGGGTGCGGATGGACGTGAGCTTGCCAGCCTTGGCCCAGCGGGTGACCGTCTTCGGGTCCACGCGGAACATCGTGGCAACCTCAGCCGGGGTCAGCAGCGGCTCGGCATCAGGGGTGCGAGCGGTCATGAGCGGCCTCCTCGGGAGAACCGAACCATCTCGGTTCTTTCCTCTAAATTCTGCACCTTGGCCCGCGTTGCCCGAAATGGACATACGCAGGCCGAGTCGGTTATAGGACGAACGGCTTGTCCTCGGCACTACAACTACACCATCCGTCCAGCCCCAAGGGCCAAACCGATGGAATTGCCCTCCGAGGTGTTCATCAGCGGCGGAAGCCGATGGACCGCCCCATAACGGACAGTCACCCCACTGTGACGATCAGTCACAGAGCGATCAGGAGTCGTCAGACCCCCCATAGAGTGCAATACCGAGCATTCCGCCCTTAGTTGGGCGGAAGGAACCCTCCCCGGACTCCTTGTCCTATTTTGGCACGAGGGTAGGGGAAGGGCGCAAGGGTGTAGATAGTGCGTTCCGTCACGCTTGGGCCAATGGCCCGTATCAGGACGTAGGTCCTGGAACTAAGACCCTAATGTGGTGATCAAGCCTCTGATCAGCCACTTGTGCCCGATCGACCGATGACTACCGATACGGGCGATACGCACCGCGTCCGAAAGGGGGTGCGGCCACCGTCACACGATGCCTCATCCGTCAGTTCGCGAACAGTCTCTCCCGCACCTTTCGCCAGCGCAGTGCCAATTCGACGTACACCTGCGACGCCCCGTCGAGGTCCCCCGCCCGCAACGCCGCGATCCCCTCCGCCAGATCGCGGGCCGACCGGTCCCCCGCCAGATCGTCAGCGGGCAACGCGTGCAGCAGCCCGCCGTAGTCCAGTTCGACCATCGACCGCGGGTGGAACTCCTCCAGCCAGCTGCCGACCTCCACCAGCCCCTCGGCCAGCGGCCCGTACCCCTCCGCCTGCCGCAGCGTCCGCAGCCCCCGGGCCAGGCGCCGCCGGGCCTGCACCATCGGCGTCCGGTAGCGCAGCCGTTCGCCCGGCAGGTACTCCCGCTCCTCGTCCGCCACCAGTACGAACCAGCGCAGCGGCACCTGCCACACCCCCGTGCGGATCCACGGGCGCGCGTCCGGGTTCCGCTCGCGCCACGCCTCGTACTCCTCGACGGCCCGGCGGCGGGTCTCCGCCGGAAGGGCCGCGTCGAGGACCGGCGGGGGGAAGGAATCCGCCAGCTCCCGCAGCGCCAGCCAGCCGCGCAGCCGGGTCCGCCAGGGGCAGACCAGCAGCGACCCGTCCAGGTCCGTCGTGAAGGCGTCCGCGCTCTCGTGCGCCGGGACCCCCACCACGGGCACGCGCACCAGATCGGAGAGGGACCGGCGCAGTTCGTCCTGGGCCGTCGGGGCGGTCCCGCGCCGGGCGTAGTCCGCCCAGTGGGTCCGCTCCGGCTCCGGGAAGGCCGCCAAGGGCTCGTAGACGCGCAGGTAGGAGGCGTACGGGACGACCGGCGCGGGGCGGGGGGAATCGTTCACGCTCTCGTACTCCCCTCTTTTCAGGCTCGGTTCACCTCCGGGGCGCCGATGCCGGGGGAACAGGTCCGTGCGTGCTCGAAAACCGCTCGTTCCTCGCGGTTTCCTCCGCGCGCTCGGACCTGTTCCCCCGGCGCGCCCCTTCGGTTCACCCGCCCGGTGCTCGCTGCGGATGAGGGCCTCGGGGCGGGGCCGGTCACACGGGAGTGTTCCGATCCCCGGACAGGGGCCGCCCCGGCGCGCCGCAGGTCTTACTCTGCTCCCAGTGCGCCCTCCCCCACCCGCAGGGCGGGCGTCCTTTCCGCCGCATCTCTTCCATGGGAGTCACCACCGTGACCGAAATGACCGACGGCGTCCTGCACACCCTGTTCCGCAGCGAACAGGGCGGCCACGAGCAAGTCGTGCTGTGCCAGGACCGAGCCTCAGGCCTCAAGGCCGTCATCGCCATCCACTCCACCGCCCTGGGCCCCGCCCTCGGCGGCACGCGGTTCCACGCGTACGCCTCCGACGAGGAGGCCGTCCGGGACGCGCTCAACCTCTCGCGCGGCATGTCGTACAAGAACGCCCTCGCCGGTCTCGACCTCGGCGGCGGCAAGGCCGTGATCATCGGCGACCCGTCGGTGCTCAAGAGCGAGGAACTGCTGCTGGCCTACGGCCGGTTCGTGGAGTCCCTCGGCGGTCGCTACGTCACCGCCTGCGACGTCGGCACGTACGTCGCCGACATGGACGTCGTGGCCCGCGAGACCCGCTGGGCCACCGGCCGCTCCCCCGAGAACGGCGGCGCCGGCGACTCCTCGGTGCTCACCGCCTTCGGCGTCTTCCAGGGCATGCGCGCCAGTGCCCAGCACCTGTGGGGCGACCCGACGCTGCGCGGCCGCAAGGTCGGCGTCGCCGGCGTCGGCAAGGTCGGCCGCCACCTGGTGGAGCACCTGCTCGCGGACGGCGCGGAGGTCGTGATCACGGACGTCCGCGAGGAGTCCGTGCGCGAGATCCTCGACAAGCACCCCGGCGGCGCGGTCACGGCGGTCGCCGACACCGAGGCGCTGATCCGCACGGAGGGCCTGGACATCTACGCCCCCTGCGCGCTCGGCGGTGCGCTGAACGACGACTCCGTCCCGGTGCTGACCGCGACCGTCGTCTGCGGCGCGGCCAACAACCAGCTCGCCCACCCGGGCGTCGAGAAGGACCTCGCCGACCGCGGGATCCTCTACGCGCCGGACTACGTGGTCAACGCGGGCGGTGTCATCCAGGTCGCCGACGAGCTGCACGGCTTCGACTTCGACCGGTGCAAGGCCAAGGCGACGAAGATCTTCGACACCACGCTGGCCATATTCGCACGTGCGAAGGCGGACGGGATTCCGCCGGCCGCCGCGGCCGACCGGATCGCCGAGCAGCGGATGGCCGACGCGCTCGCCGCGCGCACCGCGGCCCGCACCGCCTAGGTCCGGCGGGACCCGCCGGGGTGCGGCGAGACGGAACTCACTGCACTTCGGCGGGTCGTGGGCCAGGAAAGCGTTAAAATCGCAGCTGACCAGCGAGTACGGGGTGCCCCGCTGGTTCTGCGGCGAGGCGTGTCATGCGGGCGGCGTACCGTATGGCCGCGGAAGCAGGTACCGTTAAACCCCTACGGACGGTCTCTCCACGGAGAGCCCGCTCCGAACCATGAACGCGTGTCAGACTCTGGGGCCGTCGAGCCCCGTCACCGAGGGGGTCGAGCCATGGGGCGCGGCCGGGCCAAGGCCAAGCAGACAAAGGTCGCCCGCCAGCTGAAGTACAACAGCGGCGGGACTGACCTCTCGCGTCTGGCCAATGAGCTGGGCGCATCGCCGACGGAGCCGCTGCCTATCAGCGCGCCGGTCGAAGTCGATGACGATCTGGACGACGACGACCCGTACGCCAAGTACGCGGATCTGTACAACAGCGATGACGACGAGGACGAGGACGAAGAGTCCGGTCCGTCGGCGCACCGTCGCGGGGCTTGACGCGCAGAATTCCTGCACCGGGCGTTCCGCCCGCGGCTCCAACACCCGTGAACACTGAAACCCGGTCCAGGGCTTTTGCCCCGGACCGGGTTTCAGTGCTGCTCAGACCGCGTAAGAGCCGGTGAGGGTCGCGCCCTCGGCGTGGTCGCCCCGGTCGAGGATCTCGCCGGCGACCCAGGCGTCGACGCCCCGGTCCGCGAGGGTGGTCAGGGCCACGTCCACCGACTCCTGCGGGACCACGGCCATCATGCCGACGCCCATGTTCAGGGTCTTCTCCAGCTCCAGCCGCTCGACCGATCCGGCCTTGCCGACCAGGTCGAAGACCGCACCCGGGGTCCAGGTGGAGCGGTCGACCGTGGCGTGCAGGTGGTCCGGGATGACCCGGGCCAGGTTCGCCGCGAGGCCGCCGCCCGTGATGTGCGAGTAGGCGTGGACCTCGGCCGTGCGGGTGAGCGCCAGGCAGTCCAGCGAGTAGATCTTGGTCGGCTCCAGCAGTTCCTCGCCGAGGGTCCGGCCGAGCTCCTCCACGTGCTGGTCCAGGGACATCCCGGCCCGGTCGAAGAGGACGTGGCGGACGAGCGAGTACCCGTTCGAGTGAAGGCCGGACGAAGCCATCGCGATGACGGCGTCCCCCGTACGGATGCGATCGGCGCCCAGCAGGCGGTCGTACTCGACGACGCCGGTGCCGGCGCCCGCCACGTCGAAGTCGTCCGGGCCCAGCAGGCCCGGGTGCTCGGCGGTCTCGCCGCCGACCAGGGCGCAGCCGGCGAGGACGCAGCCCTCGGCGATGCCCTTCACGATGGCCGCGACACGCTCGGGGTGCACCTTGCCGACGCAGATGTAGTCCGTCATGAAGAGCGGCTCGGCGCCGCAGACGACGATGTCGTCCATGACCATCGCGACCAGGTCGTGGCCGATCGTGTCGTACACGCCCATCTGGCGGGCGATGTCGACCTTGGTGCCCACCCCGTCGGTGGCCGAGGCCAGCAGCGGGCGCTCGTAGCGCTTGAGGGCGGAGGCGTCGAAGAGGCCGGCGAAGCCGCCGAGGCCGCCGAGGACCTCGGGGCGCTGCGTCTTCTTCACCCACTCCTTCATCAGCTCGACGGCGCGGTCGCCCGCTTCGATGTCCACGCCTGCGGCTGCGTAGCTGGCACCGGTGGTCTTCTCTGTCATGACAGGAGAGAGCTTTCGTGTCGTTACTGCGGGTGGTGCTGGGCCCTGGGAGAAGCCTCAAAGACAGGGCCCAGCGCAGGTTGAGCCGGCCGGGCGGAGCGTCGGCCTACGGGCGGCGGAGCGCGTCGGCGGCGTCGGTACCGCCCGCGAGCTCGGACTCCAGGAGCTGCTTGCCCAGGAGCTGCGGGTCGGGCAGCTCCATCGGGTACTCGCCGTCGAAGCAGGCACGGCAGAGGTTGGGCTTCTGGATGGTGGTCGCCTCGACCATCGCGTCGAGCGAGATGTACGAGAGCGAGTCCGCGCCCAGCGAGGTGGCGATCTCGTCGACCGTCATGCCGTTGGCGATCAGCTCGGCCCGGGTGGCGAAGTCGATGCCGAAGAAGCACGGCCACTTCACCGGCGGGGAGGAGATCCGGATGTGGACCTCGGCCGCACCGGCCTCGCGGAGCATCTTCACGAGCGCGCGCTGGGTGTTGCCGCGGACGATCGAGTCGTCGACGACCACCAGGCGCTTGCCCCGGATGACTTCCTTGAGGGGGTTGAGCTTGAGGCGGATGCCGAGCTGGCGGATCGTCTGCGAGGGCTGGATGAAGGTCCGGCCGACGTAGGCGTTCTTGACCAGGCCGGATCCGTACGGGATCCCGCTGGCTTCGGCGTATCCGACGGCGGCGGGCGTGCCGGATTCCGGCGTCGCTATCACCAGGTCGGCGTCGACCGGGGCTTCCTTGGCGAGGCGCCGGCCCATCTCGACGCGCGAGAGGTAGACGTTGCGGCCGGCGATGTCGGTGTCCGGGCGCGCCAGGTAGACGTACTCGAAGACACAGCCCTTGGGCTTCGCTTCCGCGAAGCGCGAGGTGCGCAGGCCGTTCTCGTCGATCGCGATGAGCTCGCCCGGTTCGACCTCGCGGACGAAGCTGGCGCCGCAGATGTCGAGGGCGGCGGTCTCACTGGCGACCACCCAGCCGCGCTCCAGGCGGCCGAGGACCAGCGGGCGGATGCCCTGCGGGTCACGGGCGGTGTAGAGGGTCCCCTCGTCCATGAAGACGAGCGAGAAGGCGCCCTTGACCTGAGGGAGGACCTTGGCGGCCGACTCCTCGATGGTCAGGGGCTTGCCGTCGTCGTCGGTCTGGCCGGCGAGGAGGGCGGTGACGAGGTCGGTGTCGTTGGTGGCCGCCACCTGGGTGGCGCGGCCGTCCTGACGGGGGAGGTCGGCGACCATTTCGGCAAGCTCGGCGGTGTTCACCAGGTTGCCGTTGTGACCCAGGGCAATGGAGCCGTGGGCGGTCGCGCGGAAGGTCGGTTGGGCGTTCTCCCAGACGGAAGCACCGGTGGTCGAGTAGCGGGCGTGACCGACCGCGATATGACCCTGGAGCGAACCGAGGGAGGTTTCGTCGAAGACCTGGGAAACGAGGCCCATGTCCTTGAAGACGAGGATCTGGGAACCGTTGCTCACAGCGATGCCCGCGGACTCTTGTCCGCGGTGCTGCAGTGCATACAGTCCGAAGTAGGTGAGCTTGGCGACCTCTTCACCCGGAGCCCAGACACCGAAGACGCCGCAAGCGTCCTGGGGGCCTTTTTCGCCGGGGAGCAGGTCGTGGTTGAGTCGTCCATCACCACGAGGCACGTCCCCGAGTGTAGGCGAGATCGACCACTGGTCCGAATTGGGGACGTCCGGGAAAAGTCACAGTGCGGACAGTCCGGTTACCCGTGCGGAGGGTGATCGATCACGGCGTCTCGGTATCCGGAATGCCCTGGTTGACAGGGACCTGTGCGTTCGTACAGGCTTCCGGCTCATGCAGCCCTTCGGTGACCGAGCCGTCACCCTCGTCGAGCGCCGGCACGTGGACCTGGTCCGTGTCGCGAGCGCCATCTGTCGTCGCTGCGCGTAGTTCCTCCGCGCGCTGACGCGCGCCGTCCGCCTTCTTGCGGCGTTTCCCGTCGCCACACCCGGTGTTGCGCCGTTCCGCGCTGACTTCCGCTCTCCCCTTCACCCCGCCCGTCCGGGCCGCTCCGCCGTGCCGCGCGCCGTCCCGCGCCGCCTCGGAGGGGTCTACGGGCCATGCCCTGGAGCCCTTGTGCCTTCATACGAATCCCACCTGTCCCGGCGTGCCTTCGGCGGTGCCGTCGGCGTGGGCGCCGCAACCGCCGCGGTGGGGCTGGGCGCGAGCCCCGCCGCCGCTGCCGAGAACCCCTCGGCGGGGCCCGAGGAGCGGGAGTTCCGGGCGGCCCGGGAGCGGCGTTCCCGGCGTCCGAACATCCTGTTCATCCTGGGCGACGACCTGGGCTGGGCCGACCTGTCCTCGTACGGCTCCCCGCACATCAAGACCCCGAACCTGGACCGGCTGGCGCGCCAGGGGGTGCGGTTCACCGACGCCTACTCGGGCTCCGCGACCTGCTCGCCGACCCGCTTCAGCCTGTACACGGGCCGGTATCCCGCGCGCACGAAGGGCGGGCTGGCGGAGCCGATCGCCGACAGGTCGGTGGGGCTGGAGCCGTCCCATCCGACGCTGGCCTCGCTGCTGAAGGAGGCGGGGTACTCCACCGCCCTGATCGGCAAGTGGCACGCCGGCTACCTGCCGGACTACAGCCCGACCAGGTCGGGCTGGGAGGAGTTCTTCGGGAACTTCGGCGGGGCCCTGGAGTACTACTCCAAGCTCGGTCTGGGCGGCGAGTACGACCTCTACGAGGGGGACGCCGAGTACAAGGACCTGCGCTACTACACGAGGATCATCACGGAGCGGGCGAGCGAGTACGTCTCCCGCGACCACCACGGCAGGCCGTGGCTGCTGAACCTGAACTTCACCACCCCGCACTGGCCGTGGATCGCCGAGGGGGACACGGCGCAGAGCGCCGAGATCGTCCGCCGGATCAAGGCGGGTGACGGGCGGGCGCTGTGGCACCAGGACGGCGGCTCGGTCGAGAAGTACAAGCAGATGGTCGAGGACCTGGACCGGTCGGTCGGCGAGGTGCTGAAGGCGCTGAAGCGCTCCGGGCAGGAGGAGGACACGATCGTGGTGTTCTCCAGCGACAACGGCGGCGAGCGCTTCTCGTACAACTGGCCGCTGTCGGGCAACAAGGCCTCGCTCCAGGAGGGCGGGATCCGGGTGCCCAACATCCTGCGCTGGCCCGCCCGGGTGGACGGCGGCCAGGTCAGCCGGGTGCCGGTGTTCAGCCCGGACTGGACGGCCACGCTGCTGGAGCTGGCCGGGACCCGGCCGCACCGGGCGTACCCGCTGGACGGGGTGAGCCTGGCCGGGTACCTGCTGCGCGGGGAGCGGATCGCCGAGCGGAACCTGTTCTGGCGGGTGCGCGGGGAGCGGGCGCTGCGCCGCGGGGACTGGAAGTACTACCGGGGCAAGTCGGGCCGCGACCAGCTGTTCGACCTGGCCGGGGACGTCCGGGAGCAGGCCGACAAGGCGGCGGTGGAACCGGCTCGGCTGGCGGAGCTGCGGGCGGCCTGGGAGAAGACGGACGCGGGGCTGCTGCCGTACCCGGCGTGACCCGGGGCGGGCGGTGACCCGTACCCGGCGCGGCCCGGCCGGCGTCATTCGGCGGCGGAGCCGGCCTCGGCGGTGAGGTTCTTGCCGTCGGGGGCGGTCAGCGTGAGGGCCTGGCCGTGGATGCTCCAGGTCAGGGGGCCGGCGGCGAACAGCGCGGTCAGGGCCCGTTCCTGCGCTCCCGCCGGGCCCTCGCAGGCCATCCGGGTGCTGGTCGGCGGGCCGATGGTGAGGGTGGGACCGGTGACGGTGACCGGGGCGCTGAAGCGGTTGCAGCCGAGGGTGCCGCTCACCCGGCCGTCGGGGGCGAGGGTGAAGCTCGCCGCCCGGTCGGCGGGGGCGGCGGTGCCGTCGACGGCGCCGACCGTCCAGGTGGTCGCGGTGAGCGGGGCGTCCACGGCGGGCGGCCGCGCGCTGGCGCCGTCCGGGGTGAGGGCGGCGTCCGCGGTGCCGCCCTGGCAGCCGGTGAGGGCGAACGGGGCGAGCAGGGCCAGGCCGGCGGCGAGGTTCCTGAGGGTACGCATGCCCCTGGGACGGGGCGGGGGCCCGGCCGGTTCCCCGCCCTCGCCCGTTCAGCCCATCAGGGGCAACAGTCCGGCCAGGTCGGCGCGCTCGCCGCCGGCGCTGACCGTGGCGGCGTCGAGTTCCGTCGCCCAGTCGGTCCGGCCCGTGGCGAGGCGGAGCCAGGTCAGCGGGTCGGTCTCCACCACGTTGGGCGGGGTGCCGCGGGTGTGGCGGGGGCCCTCGACGCACTGGACGACCGCGAAGGGCGGGATCCGCACCTCCACCGAGCCGCCGGGCGCCTTCACCGCGAGGGCGTCGGCGAGCAGCCGGGTGCAGGCGGCGAGGGCCTGCCGCTCGACGGGGACGTCGAGGCCGGGCAGGGCCCGGTTGAGGTCGTCGGTGTGGACGACCAGCTCCACGGTGCGGGTGACGAGGAAGTCGGCGAGGGTCATGTCCCCGATCCACAGGTCGAGGACCCGGCTGCCGGCGTTGCGCTCCAGGGCCTCGGCCATCCGCGCGGCCGCCCGGTCGTAGAGCTCGGGCAGCGGGGCGCCGCCGAGGGTCTCGCGGGCGACCTCGCTGATCTTCCCGGCGAGGGAGGCGGTGGCGAAGGGCCACTCGACGGCGCTCAGCTCGGGGACGGCGGCGGGCGGACGGGCGAGGCAGCCCGCCAGCGAGTCCGCGATCCAGGCGATGTGGGCGGCGAGCTCGGCGACGCTCCACTCCCCGAGCCCGCTGGGCCGCGCGAGCTGCTCGGGGGTCAGGCCCCGTACGGCTTCGGCGACGTGCCCGAACTGTGCGGTGACGGCCGTACGGATCTTCGCCTGGTCGTAGGCGCGCGGCTTCTTCTTCGCGGGCGGCATGGGGCGACCCTACTCGCGGCCGGCCCCGGGCGGGCCGGTCAGTCGCCGCCGCCCCCGCAGCCTCCGCCACAGCTGCTGGAGCAACTGGAGCAACTGGAGCAACTGCTGGAGGAGCCGCAGCCCGAGGAGGACGAGGAGGAGGACGCGCGTTCCTCCCGGCGCCGCTTCGCCTCCTCGGCCCGCCGGACGGCGTACGAGGTTCCGGCCGGGCTCCACTGCCGGCAGCTGTGGCGGCGGAAGGGCATCAGCGGGGCGGCGGTGACCTTGCTGACGATGCGGGACCCCCCTTCGTAGACGGCGTACTCCAGGAGGACTTCGGCGCTTTCGCAGGGGACGCCGTAGAGGACCGCCTCGTAGGGCTCGCTCATCTCGTTGATGTCGTGGTGCTCGGTGCGCAGCCGTTCCTCCGGGCCGCCGACGAGCGTCCGCCCGCTCCCGGAGCGGTAGCCGTCCTCGAACCGGTCCCGGAAGGCGACCAGGGGCGGGGCGGTGGTGGTCCGGGCGTCCGCGACGATCCAGTTCGTATCGGAGTAGCGGTGGCGGACCCCGACCCGCAGCACGGGCTGCGGCCCGTCGTGCAGTCGCCGGGCGGCGTGGCGGGCCGTGATGCCGCGGCCGAGGAGCGGGGAGCCGGGGGCGAACAGCAGCAGGGCCATGACCTGCTGGCCCGAGGCGTCGTACGGCTGCCCGGGAGGTGCCCCCAGGTCCTGGCGGAGACCCCAGACGAGGAGGGCGGTGGCGGCCGTACACAGCAGGGCCCCGGCCAGGATCGGCCACCGGCCGCGGTGGCGGTGGCCGTCGGGGAGGTCGTCGGGGACCGGGCTGCGGGCGTCCCCTGCGGCTTCCAGGACCAGGGCGCGCTGGAGCCCGCGGGAGCGCAGGCGCAGCAGGGCGCCGGTGAGGGCGAAGGCCCCGAGCGCCAGGGTCACCCCGATGCCGGCCCTGCCCACTGCGTCGGCTTCGGCGGGCCGGAACAGGCCGGGGACCGCTTCGAGGGCGATCAGGGGCACGGATACGACGGTCGCGGTCGGCAGGAAGCGGTACCAGGCGGGGAGCGCGAGCAGCAGGACCGCCGCGGGGTAGCCGTCCCACGCGGTGCCGGCGCTGTCCGCCGCCGGGTCGCCGACGGCCCGCAA
The DNA here is from genome assembly GCF_040609475.1 of Streptomyces sp. NPDC004667. Lineage (NCBI taxonomy): Bacteria > Bacillati > Actinomycetota > Actinomycetes > Kitasatosporales > Streptomycetaceae > Streptomyces > Streptomyces sp. NPDC004667. Next base: position 48,943 of record NZ_JBEXKC010000046.1, read on the forward strand.
GGCGATGGCGAGGAGGACGGCGGGCAGCAGGATCCAGCCTCCCGCGACGGGCCCGAGGACGGCGGGGACCCGGGCCGTGCGCCAGCGGTCGGCGTCGGTGGTCTTCCAGTCGGGGGCGCCGCCCTCGGGTATCGCCGCGGGCGGCAGGTACTTGACGATGTCGCTCACGGCGTCAGTATCCGTACGGGTGCCGTACGGAGGCGGTCCCGCGTGCCACGGAATCGCTACGGCCGGATCCCGGTTCCGGCTCCGGAGCCGGTTCCGGCGTCGAAGGTCTCGCCCCCGGCGGGCACGCCGAGGCCGCGCCAGGTGAAGGGGAGGCCGCTGGCGAGGTCGGGGTCCGGGTGGTCCATCAGCTGGAAGTGCAGGTGCGGTTCGGAGGAGTTGCCGGAGTTGCCGCACCGCGCCAGGAGCCGCCCGGCCCGTACGCGCTCGCCGGGGCGGACGGTGAGGGAGCCCTTGCGCAGGTGGGCGTAGAGGGCGTAGCGGCCGTCGCCGAGGTCGAGGACCAGGTGGTTTCCGAGGACGGCGGCCGCTCCGCCGAGGTCGCGCACGGCGGCCTCGATCAGCAACTGGTAGAGGGCCGCGGGCCAGGAGTTGCGGCTGAGGTGGTCGCGGCGGTGGTCGCTCGCGCGGAGCACGGTGGCGTCGGCCACCGCGAGCAGCGGGGCGCCGTAGGCGGGGAAGTCCTCGTTGCGGCGCACCGGCGGCCAGAGCGCGGCGAAGGGCGGACGCTGGCGGTCCGCGCCGGGTTCGCCCTCGCCGACGAGGTCGATGGCGCAGGCCTGGCCGAGGCGGTGGGTGCCGTGGCTGGGGGTCTTGTCGGCGGGGCTGTTGAGGGCGGACCAGCGGCCGGTGACCGGGGGGTCCAGTTCGACCGGGGGTTCCCCGGTGCGCGGAGCCCGGCCGGCCGTGGCGCCGACGGCGAGGCTGAGGAGGGTTCCCGCACCGGCGCAGAGCCAGAACCAGTGCATGCCGAAGGGCAGTCCGACGGCCAGGTCGGTCCCGATCATGAGCAGGGCCAGAGCCAGCAGGAGCCGGTAGAGGAAGTGGAACGGCTTGGGCACGAGGGGGTCACCTCACGGGGTCGCGGCCGACAGCAGGACGAGGAGGGGGACCACCCGGGCGCCGGGAACCTCGTGGCGGCCCCGGCCGGTCGTGTGCAGCCAGCCGGCGGCGGTCAGCTGGCGCAGGTGGTGGTAGACCTGGCCGCTCGTGCCGACCCCGTCGAGGGCGGTCAGTTCGGCGGCGGTGCGGCGGCCGGCCAGGATCTCGCGCAGCAGGCGCAGCCGTACGGGGTGGCCGAGTGCGGCGAAGGAGTCGGCGGTGCGGTGGGCGTCGGTCCCGCCGTCGGGTCCGTCGTCGAGGAGCGCGGTGGTGGGGGCGGCCTGCTGCCATTCGTAGCGCTCGCCGGTGGGGAGGGTGACCGCGCCGGTGAACAGGACCCCGCCGGTGTCGGCGCCGAGGGCGGGGAGCCGTTCCTTCCAGCCGTCCAGGGCCCAGAAGTCCCCTTCGGAGGGCTCCGGGCGCGGGGTGGGGTCCGCTTCGAGCGCGTCCAGCCGGCGTTCGAGCTCGGCGACGCGTGCTTCCAGGTCCATACCCCGAAGTTACGTGATTACGTAAGCCCGTACAAGGTCGGGCTTCCGCCGGTCCGGACGACGGACGAGCCCCCGGCCGGAGGAATCCGGACCGGGGGCTCGTACGCGTACGGGCGGGCGGGGATCAGGCCAGCAGGGCCGGGATCGTCGCCTCGTGGGCCTCGCGGAGCTCGGCCAGCGGGAGGCTGAACTCGCCCTGGACCTCGATCTCCTCGCCGTCCACCACACCGATGCGGGTCGCGGGCAGACCGCGCGCGCCGCACATGTCGGTGAAGCGGAGCTCCTCGCTGCGCGGGACGGACACGATGGCGCGGCCCGCGGACTCGGAGAAGAGGAAGGTGAAGGCGTCCAGGCCCTCGGGGACCACGACGCGCGCGCCGTTGCCGCCCTTGAGGCAGGACTCGGTCAGCGCCTGGATGACGCCGCCGTCCGACAGGTCGTGCGCGGCGTCGATCATGCCGTCGCGCGAGGCGGAGATCAGGATCTCGCCCAGCAGCTTCTCGCGGCCCAGGTCCACCTTGGGCGGCAGGCCGCCGAGGTGGTCGTGGACGACCTGCGACCAGGCGGAGCCGCCGAACTCCTCGGCGGTGTCGCCGAGCAGGTACAGCAGCTGGCCGGTCTCCTTGAACGCCATCGGCGTCCGGCGGTTGACGTCGTCGATCACGCCGAGGACCGCCACGACCGGGGTCGGGTGGATCGCCACCTCGCCGGTCTGGTTGTAGAGCGAGACGTTGCCGCCGGTCACCGGGGTGCCCAGCTCCAGGCAGGCGTCCGCGAGACCGCGACAGGCCTCGGCGAACTGCCACATGACGTCCGGGTCCTCGGGGGAACCGAAGTTCAGGCAGTCGGAGATCGCGAGCGGCTTGGCACCGGTCGCGGCCACGTTGCGGTACGACTCCGCCAGCGCCAGCTGCGCACCCGCGTACGGGTCGAGCTTGGCGTAGCGGCCGTTGCCGTCGGTGGACATGGCCACGCCGAGGTTGGACTCCTCGTCGATGCGGACCATGCCGGCGTCCTCGGGCTGCGAGAGCACCGTGTTGCCCTGCACGAAGCGGTCGTACTGGTCGGTGACCCAGGACTTCGAGGCCTGGTTCGGGGACGAGACCAGCGCCAGGACCTGCGCGCGCAGCTCCTCGGAGGTCTGCGGCCGCGGCAGCCTGCCGGCGTCGTCCGCCTGGAGCGCGTCCTGCCAGGAGGGGCGCGCGTACGGGCGGTGGTAGACGGGGCCCTCGTGGGCGACGGTGCCCGGGGGCACGTCCACGATCTGCTCGCCGTGCCAGAAGATCTCCAGGCGCTCGCCCTCGGTCACCTCACCGATGACGGTGGCGATGACGTCCCACTTCTCGCAGATCTCCATGAAGCGGTCGACGTGCTGCGGCTCGACGATCGCGCACATGCGCTCCTGCGACTCGCTCATGAGGATTTCCTCGGGCGAGAGCGTCGCGTCGCGCAGCGGGACGGTGTCCAGCTCGACGCGCATGCCGCCGGAACCGGCGGAGGCCAGCTCGGACGTGGCGCAGGAGAGCCCGGCGCCGCCGAGGTCCTGGATGCCCGCGACCAGCTTCTCCTTGAAGATCTCCAGGGTGCACTCGATGAGGAGCTTCTCCTGGAAGGGGTCGCCGACCTGGACGGCGGGGCGCTTGGTCGGCTTGGTGTCGTCGAAGGTCTCGGACGCGAGGACCGAGACGCCGCCGATGCCGTCGCCGCCCGTGCGGGCGCCGTAGAGGATGACCTTGTTGCCGGGGCCGGAGGCCTTGGCGAGGTGGATGTCCTCGTGCTTCATCACGCCGATGCAGCCGGCGTTGACCAGCGGGTTGCCCTGGTAGCAGGCGTCGAAGACGACCTCGCCGCCGATGTTGGGCAGGCCCAGGCAGTTGCCGTAGCCGCCGATGCCCGCGACGACGCCCGGCAGGACGCGCTTGGTGTCGGGGTGGTCGGCCGCGCCGAAGCGCAGCGGGTCGACGACGGCGACGGGGCGGGCGCCCATGGCGAGGATGTCGCGGACGATGCCGCCGATGCCGGTGGCCGCGCCCTGGTAGGGCTCGATGTAGCTCGGGTGGTTGTGCGACTCGACCTTGAAGGTGACCGCGTACCCCTGGCCGACGTCGACGACGCCGGCGTTCTCGCCGATGCCGACGAGCATGGCGTCGTTCTGCGGGACCTTCTCGCCGAACTGCTTCAGGTGGACCTTGCTGCTCTTGTACGAGCAGTGCTCGGACCACATGACGGAGTACATGGCGAGCTCGGCGCCGGTGGGCCGGCGGCCGAGGATCTCGCGGATCCGGGCGTACTCGTCCTCCTTGAGGCCGAGTTCCTTCCAGGGCTGGGAGGCGTCCGGGGTCTCGGAGGCGTTCTTGACGGTGTCGAGGCTCATGCGCTGACCAGCTTCTTCAGGACCGAAGTGAAGAACGGGAGGCCGTCGGTGCGACCGGTCCCGATCAGCGGCTCGACCGCGTGCTCGGGGTGCGGCATGAGGCCGACGATGTTGCCCGCGGCATTGGTGATGCCCGCGATGTCGCGCAGCGAGCCGTTCGGGTTGCCGTCCAGGTAGCGGAAGGCCACTCGGCCTTCGGCCTCCAGTTCGTCGAGCGTGCGCTCGTCGGCGGTGTAGCGGCCGTCCATGTTCTTGAGCGGTACGGAGATCTCCTGGCCGGCGGTGTAGTCGCCGGTCCACGCGGTCTCCGCGTTCTCCACCCGCAGCTTCTGGTCGCGGCAGATGAAGTGGAGGTGGTTGTTGCGGAGCATCGCCCCCGGCAGCAGGTGGGCCTCGGTGAGGACCTGGAAGCCGTTGCAGATGCCGAGGACGGGCATGCCGCCCTTGGCCTGCTCGATGATGGTCTCCATCACCGGCGAGAACCGGGAGATGGCTCCGGCGCGCAGGTAGTCCCCGTAGGAGAAGCCGCCCGCGAGGACGACCGCGTCGACCTGGTGCAGGTCCTTGTCGCGGTGCCAGAGCGAGACCGGCTCGGCCCCCGCGATGCGGACGGCGCGCAGCGAGTCACGGTCGTCGAGCGTTCCGGGGAACGTGACGACACCGATGCGAGTGGTCACCGTCAGGCCTCGACCTTCACGGTGAAGTCTTCGATGACGGTGTTGGCGAGGAACGTTTCGGCCATCTTGTGGATGCGGTCGAGGGCGGCCTGGTCGACCGGTCCCTCCACTTCCAGCTCGAAGCGCTTCCCCTGGCGGACGTCGGCGATCCCCTCGAAGCCCAGGCGCGGCAGTGCACGCTGCACCGCCTGGCCCTGGGGGTCGAGGATCTCCGGCTTGAGCATGACGTCGACTACGACGCGTGCCACTGGCACTCCCGATGAGGTGGTTGGTGCAAGGCGGTTCCCTCAGCGTACCCGGCCGAAATTTCTACGCGGGTAGATATCTGGCGGCCGCGACCGGCCCGCCGTTTCGGCTTCACCAACGCTTCGCAAAATCCACCGGAAAACCACGCGCCCGCCATTGCGGCGGGACACGCGGGGAGAATTAACTGGGCTTCGCAATTCAATGAGAATCGCGGTACAAAGGAATCAGCCGGGATTCCGACGGTTTGATGCATTCCACCGAAACATCCACACAGGCGACATCACCGCACGTCACGCGTGCGGGGACGGCGCACGAAGGGACCGATATCCGTGGCGCAGCGCGTAGTAGTCACGATCTCCGACGACATCGACGGCGGAGAAGCGGCGGAAACGGTCGTGTTCGCTCTGGACGGTAAGACGTACGAGATCGACCTCAATGTGGCCAACGCAAAGAAACTGCGGAAGGGCCTGGCCCCCTTCGTGGCCGCGGGTCGCCGGCAGTCCCGTTCCGGCAAGACGTTCAAGCACACGTCCGTCGCCCCCGATCCGGCGGTCGTGCGGGCCTGGGCCCGGTCCAACGGCCACGACGTACCGCCCCGCGGGCGCATCCCGAAGCGGGTCTACGCGGCCTACAACGAAGCCCACTGACCCCTGATTTGCCATCCACCCCCTCTGATCGGCTAGTGTGTGGATCACGCCGAGGGGCCAGGCGGAAAAGCCGAAGCCCCGAAGTCGTGCGGGTGTAGTTCAGTAGCAGAACACCCCCCTTCCAGGGGGGAGGCGCAGTGTGCAATCCCTGTCACCCGCTCTGCACGCTTTACCGACCACGGTTGTGGATCAGGTAGAGTGATGCACGCAGAGCACGGCACTTGTGCCGTGGGAAGCATGCGGACGTAGCTCAGTTGGTAGAGCACCACCTTGCCAAGGTGGATGTCGCGCGTTCGAGTCGCGTCGTCCGCTCAGAGGACAAAGGCCCCGATCTTCGATCGGGGCCTTTGTCGTTCTCCGGCGCCATCACCTCGCCCCCCCTTTTTTTGTGGCACACGTCACTTTCCGATGACAAATGTCATCGCGGGCCGTGACGGCGCGCACTGCCGGAACGCCCGGCCCGCGCCGAGGCTGGATCCATGACCGAATCAGGGAAGCCCGGCCCGGCGGGCGCCCCGGGCCGGGTCGGGGCGGCCCGGCCGGCCCGGATCCGCTTCGTCCTGCCCGACGGGATGCCCGCCGCCCGTCTTCCGCTGCCGCTGCTCGCGGCCGCGGACGGCCGGCGCGTGGAGATCCGTACCGAACGGCTCCAGTACGACCTCGGCCTGCTGCTGCGCTGGGCCCACGACGACGGGGTGGAACTGGCCGCGCTCGACGCCCGCCACGCCTCCCCGGAAGGGGCCTTCGCCGAGGAACCGCCGACCCCGGGCCGGCCGTCGTCCTCATGGTGGCCGGGGCGCTGGTGGCGAGCGGTCACCTCCCGGCGCCGCCCGCCGTCACACTGGTCTGGATCATGGTCGCGGTAACGGCCGCCCGAGGGCGGTCCGCCGGGTACCGCGCCGCGAGTACGAGGGATCCGGGGGGACGGGCCGTGTCGAAGCTGACCGGGTGGTGGAAACGCCGCAGCAGTGCGGGGAAGGTCGAGCTCTACACGCGCTGGTCCTTCCACTTCTTCATAGTCATGGAGATCGCGGGGTTCGGGCTGCCCGGGCTGGTCCCGGCGGCCAACGGCGGATCGGTCGCGGTCTCCTTCGCCCTCCTCCTGGTGGTGAGCGTCCACTCCCTCCTGGTCGGGTGCCTGACCTCCAGGGCGCTGGACTGGATCGTGGGCAGCCGGGAACGGCCCGTACGGCTGATGGTGGCGGTGTCCGTCGTGACGGCCGTCGCCTGCCTGGCCCTCCTCGTCCTGCGCCGGACCGGACACGTCGAGGGGTCGGTGTCCATCACGATGGTGTTCGGGCTGGCCGGCTTCGGCTGTGGCGCGGTGGTGCTGTCCCTGGAGAAGGTCCGGCACATGCGGTACGTCCCGCTGATCGCGGCCGGGGGCGCCGGCGTGGCCGCGTACGCCCTCGGGATCCCCCTGGGCGAGGCCCTCGGCCACCTGATCGGGACTCTGCTGTCCGGCGTGTTCCTGGGCGTCGCGTACGGGTTCTCCGGGTGGCTGCTGACCACCGTCCACGAGCTGGACCGGGCCCGCGAGCTCCAGGCGCAGCTCGCGGTGGCCGAGGAGCGGCTGCGGTTCGGCCGGGACCTCCACGACGTGATGGGCCGCAACCTCGCGGTGATCGCGCTCAAGAGCGAGCTGGCGGTCCAGCTGGCCCGGCGCGAACGGCCGGAGGCCGTCGACCAGATGATCGAGGTGCAGCGGATCGCACGGGAGTCGCAGCGGGAGGTGCGCGACGTGGTGCGGGGGTACCGGGAGGCGGACCTGTCGGTGGAGCTGGAGGGCGCGCGCGGGGTGCTGAGCGCCGCCGGGATGGACTGCCGGGTCGAATTCGAGGCGGCGGGGCGGACGCTGTCGGCCGAGGTGCAGTCGGCGCTGGGCTGGGTGGTCCGGGAGGCGACCACGAACGTACTGCGGCACGGGGACGCCCGGAACTGCCTGATCCGGGTGACGGCCGGGGGCCCTTCCGGCACGGTGACCTTGCTGGTGGAGAACGACGGGGCGCCCGAGGCCCCGGCCGGCCCGCCCGGATCCGGGCTCGCGGGACTGCGGGAGCGGCTCGCGGCGGTGGACGGAACCTTGCTGGCGGGACCGGTCGAGGGCGGCCGGTTCCGGCTGCGGGCCGAGGTTCCGGGAGACGGAACGAGACGAGTGGAGGTGCGGGCGTGACTCCCGTACGGGTACTTCTGGCCGATGACGAGCACCTGATCCGGGGTGCGCTGGCCGCGCTGCTGGGCCTGGAGGACGACCTGGTGGTCGTCGCCGAGGCCGCCTCGGGGCCGGAGGCCCTGGCGATGGCGAGGGCTCACCGGCCCGACGTGGCGGTGCTCGACCTGGAGATGCCGGGGGCCGACGGTGTGAGCGTCGCCACAGCGATCCGGGCCGAACTGCCCGACTGCCGGACCATGATCGTGACCAGTCACGGCCGTCCCGGGCACCTGAAGCGGGCCCTCGCGGCGGGCGTGCGGGCCTTCGCCCCGAAGACGGTGTCGGCGCAGCGGCTGGCCGAGCTGATCCGCACCGTGCACGGCGGAGGCCGTTACGTGGACCCGGAGTTGGCGGCCGACGCGATCAGCGCGGGGGACTCCCCGCTGACGGCCCGGGAGGCCGAGGTGCTGGAACTCGCGGCGGACGGGGCGCCGATCGTGGAGATCGCGGAGCGGGCCTCGCTGTCACCGGGGACGGTGCGCAACTACCTGTCGTCGGCGGCCACGAAACTGGGCGCCGAGAATCGGCACACCGCAGTGCGTCTCGCACGCGAGCGAGGTTGGGTATAGTTGTCCTCGCGCCAAGGCGCACAGGCGGACATAGCTCAGTTGGTAGAGCACCACCTTGCCAAGGTGGATGTCGCGCGTTCGAGTCGCGTTGTCCGCTCAGCTGAAGGCCCCGATCGGTTCTCCGATCGGGGCCTTCTTCGTGTGTCAGCTCCAGGTCTGGCCGGTGAGGCGCTCGTAGGCCTCCACGTACTTGGCCCGGGTCCGCTCGACGACCTCCTGCGGGAGGACGGGCGGCGGCAGTTCGCCCTTGGAGTTCCAGCCGGAGGCCGGGGAGGCCAGCCAGTCACGGACGTACTGCTTGTCGAACGAGGGCTGGGCGTGGCCCGGCTCCCACTGGTCGGCGGGCCAGAAGCGGGAGGAGTCCGGGGTGAGGACCTCGTCCGCGGCGACCAGGACGCCGTCCTTGTCGAAGCCGAACTCGAACTTGGTGTCCGCCAGGATGATCCCGCGCTCGCGCGCGATGTCCCGGGCGCGCCCGTACACGGCGAGGGTGGCCTGGCGCAGCAGCGCGGCCGTCTCGGCGCCGGTGGTGCGGGCGACCTCCTCGTAGGAGACGTTCTCGTCGTGGTCGCCGACCGCGGCCTTGGCGGCCGGGGTGAAGATCGGGGCGGGCAGCTCGGAGCCGTCCACGAGGCCCTCGGGGAGGGCGAGTCCGCAGACCGTACGGGACTTCTCGTACTCGGCGAGGCCGGAACCGGTGAGGTAGCCGCGGGCCACGCACTCGACGGGGACCATGTCGAGGTTCTGGCAGACCAGGGCGCGGCCGGCCCAGTCGGCGGGGGCGCCGGCGGGCAGCTCGGTGCTGATGACGTGGTTCGGGACCAGGTCGGCGAGCTGGTCGAACCACCAGAGGGAGAGCTGGGTCAGGATGCGGCCCTTGTCCGGGATCTCGGTGGGCAGCACCCAGTCCGCGGCGGAGATGCGGTCGCTGGCGACCATGACGAGGCGGCCGTCCTCGTCGCGGTAGAGGTCACGGACCTTGCCGGTGTGGAGGTGGACGAGGCCGGGCACCTGCACCGGCTCGGGCTTTTCGACGAATCCGGGCACGGAGTCTCCCTGTGGTTCTGTACGAGCGCAGGGCCATTCTCCCGCACGGGGGCCCGTGCCCGGGTCGGGGGGTCGGCCGTGCGGGTCGGCGGGGGCGTCTTCGCGGGGGCTTCCGGGCGGGGTGAACGGGGCGGGCGGGGTCAGTCGCGCTTGCAGATCCGGTCGAGGAGGTTGGCCGTGGCGCGCTGGACGCGCTCGTCCACGTGGCCGGGGCGGTCGAGCGCCGGGGACCACGCGAAGGTGCCGGACGCGAAGACCAGGGCGCCGCTGGGCGCGCGGTAGAGGGAGGTCTCCTGGTGGCGCTTGGCGCCCTCGCTGTCGAGGTACGGGGAGTGCGCGAGCAGGATCCGGTCCCGGTGCTCCGGGAGCTGGGTGCGCGGGAAGTAGCGGTCGGCCTCGCCGGCGACCAGGCCGTCGAGCTCGTCGTTCTCGGCCGCGCCCGTGGAGTCCCAGAGCCAGTGCGTGGCGTTGCGCACGACCAGGGGGGCGGGGTCGGGGACCCGGCCCGCGTACTGGATGCCGAGGAGCTGCTGTTCGGGGCGGTCGACCTCGCGCCACAGGCTGGGCCGGCCGGGGCCGCGGCGTTTTCGGCAGGTGAGGAGGCGGTCCTCGACCCCGGAGGGGGACGGGCCCAGTTCGACCTGCCAGTACATGGTGTTGGCGGAGAGGAAGACCAGCGAGGTCCCGTGGTCGCGGGCGCGCTCGGCGGTGCGGCGCATGGGGGCCGACCAGTACTCGTCGTGGCCGGGGAAGACCAGGCCCCGGTAGCGGGTGGGGTCGACGCGGCCGGCGTGGAGGTCGCGGGTGTCGGCGTAGGCGAGGTCGTAGCCGTAGCGCTCGGCCCAGCGGATGAAGTCGTAGGCGTGGCCGACGTGCAGGGGCAGGCCTGCGCCCGCGTAGGGGCGGTCGAAGGAGACCGTGATGGCGGCGTCGCGTTCGCCGAGGAGACGGCCCTCCTCGTCCCAGGCGTGGTAGAGGCTGGCGCCGGTGCGGCCGTCCTCGGGGTAGAGGTTGTAGGCCTGCCAGGTGACGTCGGGGAGCAGCAGGAGGAGGTCGGCGGGGCGGTCGTCGCGGACCGTGAAGGGGATGTGGGAGCGGTAGCCGTCGACGGTGGTCAGGACGGCCACGTACGCGCCGACGCTCCAGTACGAGGGGACCTGGAGGCGCCAGGAGAGCCACCAGTGGTGGCAGGAGACGGTGCGGTCGGCGGTGAGCGGGGGCGGCTGCACGATCCCGGACAGCCGGGGACTGGTGGTGATCTTGGATGCGCCGTCGCCGGCGTAGTGGCCGATCCGGTAGACGTCGACCGAGAACTGCTGGGGCGGGTCGACGGTGATGTGGAAGTCGATGGCCTCGCCGGGGGCGACCGCGCCGGTGGAGGCGAAGCCCTTGATCTGGCGGTGCACGTCGTCCGCGGTGAGCGGGCCGCTGCTGCGGGCGCGGGGGACCCGGCCGGGGGCCGCGGCCGGGTCCACGTACCAGGGGACGACGTGGCCGGTGTCGTCGAAGTACAGCTCGCTGCCGCGGAACCAGGGCAGGGGGCCCTGGCCGAAGGGGTCGTTGACCGCGTGCGCGAGCGCACCTGACTCCCACCGCCGGATCTGGTCCGCACCCATACCGTCCCCTCCCTCGCTCCCCCGAACGCGATTCCGTCATTCCGGCCCGGCGGTTTTCGGACAGCTCCGCCGCGACCGGTCCCAGCACATCACATAACGCGCGCAGTCCGTCACCGTTCGTCGCGAATTGGCGTGACCGGAACCCCGGGCGCCGCGCTCAGACGAGGCGGACGGGCTTCTCGGGGCGTACGCCGACCTCTGCGAGCCAGTCGCGCAGGGGCGCCGGGTCCCCTTCCTCGACCAGCGAGAGCACCCTGGGGGCCAGGTCGGCGCGGCGCCGGCCGCCGACGAGGAGGACGGGGCCGTCGAGCCAGTCCAGGCCGGGGGCCGCGCCGGCCGAGTCCACGGCGGCGCAGCAGACCAGCGCGGTGACGTGGTCGGCCAGCAGGTCCCGGCCACTGCGCGGGGGCTGGAGCGGGAAGAGCGGGAGCGTGTCCGCGCCGCCGGTGCGGCCGGAACCCGCGGCGGAGCCGGCGGCGCGTTCCTCCCGGGCCAGGTCCCCGCCGATCCGCCCGGCCAGGGCGTCCCCGGCGGCGGCTTCGCCGGTGGGGTCGGTGAGGTACGCGAGCACCCGCTCCAGCGTCGGGCCGCCGAAGCCGTCGCCGGCGGGCGGAGCGAAGGCGGGGCGCCCGCCGATGGCGGCTTCGGCGGACCGGCCGGCCCCGGTGGACGGGCCCACGGGGGCCGTGACGGGGCCGGGGGCGGGGCTGGGAGCGGGGGCGGGGCTCGGGCCGGGGCTCGACGCGGGAGTCGTGGCCGGTACCGGGGACATCGCCTGTACCGGGGCCGTCGCCTGTACCGGGGCCGTCGCCGGTACCGGAGCCGTCGCCGGTACCGGGGCCGTCGGCGCTACCGGAGCCGTCGCCGGTACCGGAGCCGTCGGCGCTACCGGGGCCGTCGGCGGGGTCTGGGGGGACGGCGGGGTCTGGGGGGACGGCGGGGGCGTCGGGAGGCCCGTCGGGACGGAGAGGGCGTCCAGCGCCGCGTGGAGGCGGGATGCCTCCGTGCGCCACTTGCGGTCGACGACCTCCTCCGGGTACGCCGCCCAGTCCACCGGCGACCAGTCCGGCCCGGCCTCGGCCGGACCGCCGTGGAAGAGCCGGGCGGCCAGCAGGGAGGTGGCCTCGTCGACCGCCCCGGGCTGCTCCAGCAGATCGCACGCGGGGCGCTCGCCCAGCCGCGAGGTGAACTCGTCGGCCAGCCGGTCGCGACGCGAGAGCTCGGTCAGGGCGGAGACCACCCCGGCGTCGAGGTGCGCGGGCCAGCGGCCCATCCGCCAGGCGGGCAGGGCGACCCGGGTCAGCAGCCGGTCCCAGCCCGCGTAGGCGAGGCCGACCTGCTCCTGGGCGACGATGCGCAGCGCGTAGTCCACGCCCTGGGCGCGGTCGGAGGCGGCGGCGGCCACCCCGCGCTCCATCTCGGCGGCGTCCGTCCGGCACAGCCGCAGCAGCAGCCGGGCGGGATGCGCGATCCAGCCCAGGCCGGGCCGGCTCCCGACGTCCACGGCGGCGTCGAGTCCGCGGACGAAGGCGCGCGCGTCGGCTATGTCCGGATGGGCGGAAGGGCCCGTACCGGCGACGACGGGCGCGAGGACGGCCCGTAGCTCGGCGACCCGCATCCACCACAGGAAGGGCGAGCCGATCACCAGCACGGGGGCGGCGCCCGGCTCGGACTCGGGCCCCGCGGACGTGCGCGCGCCGGCCCGGCGGTGGGCCGCGTGCGCACGGTCCTCCAGCCAGCTGTCGCAGTCCGGGGTCAGGGCTATCGCGGAGGGCGCGGGGACGTCCATCCGGTCGGCGAGGTCGCGCACCAGGCGGTAGAGGTCGGGCGCGGCGGCCTCGGAGAGCGGGACCGTCGGCGTCACGGCGGGGCGGGCGCGCAGGACCACGGCGCCGAAGATCCCGCCGGCCAGCAGCACCAGCGCGGCGACCGCGCACACGGCCAGGGTCACCGTCGGCCAGGGGTCACCGGCCAGCCGGCCCGTCATCCGGGCGGCCACGAGCACCACCGCGAGGGCGGCGGGCAACAGCACGGCGGCCAGCGCCCTGCTGCGGACCCGCAGCACGGCGAGGGCCCGGGAACGCGCGGAGGGCGTGCCCACTTCTGCGATCGAACCGGTTCCGGACACGGCCGGACCTCACCCCCTCTGCCCTGCGGCGGCGTTGCTCACTCCCCCACTGTGACACCCGCCACCGACATCGCAATGCCGGTGGGCCATGTGCCGGAATGCTTGCGCCGCACCCTAGTTGGGGCCGGGGCGGACGTCAGGCGGTCCGGGTGACGATCACCCGATGGAATGGCTTTGGGCAAAGGTGGGTGCGTTCGAACGCGGCCGGATGCAGTCGCACGCGAAGACGCGCGCGGGCCCGGTGCGCCTTTCCCGCGCACCGGGCCCGCTCCGCCACGACCCTGCTGGTCAGCGGCCTTCGGCCGCCTTGGCCGCAATGTCCGTACGGTGCTGCGAACCGTCGAGCCTGATCCGCGAAACCGCCTTATACGCCTTCTCGCGCGCCTGTGCCAGGTCGGAACCGGTCGCCGTCACCGACAGCACCCGACCGCCCGCACTGACGACCGCGTCGCCCTCGTGCCGGGTCCCGGCGTGGAGCACGTAGGCGTCGGGCGCGTCCAGGGCCGCCACCTCGGCGAGGCCCTCGATCGGGTCCCCGGTCCGCGGGGTCTCCGGGTAGTTGTGCGAGGCGATGACCACCGTGACGGCGGCGTCGTCGCGCCAGCTGAGCGGCGGCTCGGCGTCCAGGGTGCCGCGGGCGGCGTTCAGCAGGACGCTGGCGAGCGGGGTGCGCAGCCGGGCGAGGACGACCTGGGTCTCGGGGTCGCCGAAGCGGGCGTTGAACTCGATGACCCGGGTGCCGCGGGAGGTGATCGCGAGGCCGGCGTAGAGCAGGCCGGAGAAGGGGGTGCCGCGGCGGCGGAGTTCGTCGACGGTGGGCTGGAGGACCAGCGCCATGACCTCGTCGACCAGCTTGGGGTCGGCCCAGGGGAGCGGCGAGTAGGCGCCCATGCCGCCGGTGTTGGGGCCCTCGTCGCCGTCGAGCGCGCGCTTGAAGTCCTGCGCGGGCTGGAGCGGGAGGACGGTGACGCCGTCGGTGATGGCGAAGAGGGAGACCTCGGGGCCGTCGAGGTACTCCTCGATGACGACCCGGTCGCAGGCCAGCGCGTGGGCGCGGGCGGCGGCCCGGTCCTCGGTGACCACGACGCCCTTGCCGGCCGCGAGACCGTCGTCCTTGACGACGTAGGGGGCACCGAAGGCGTCGAGCGCCTCGTCGACCTCCTCCGCGGTGGTGCAGACGTAGCTGCGCGCCGTCGGGACCCCGGCGGCGGCCATCACGTCCTTGGCGAAGGCCTTGGAGCCCTCCAGCTGAGCCGCCTGCGCGGACGGGCCGAAGACGGGGATGCCGGCCGCGCGGACGGCGTCGCCGACCCCGGCCACCAGGGGTGCCTCCGGGCCGACGACGACCAGGTCGGCGCCGAGTTCGGTGGCGAGCGCCGCGACCGCGGCGCCGTCGAGGGCGTCGACCGGGCGCAGCTCCGCCACCTCGGCGATGCCGGCGTTGCCGGGGGCGCAGTACAGCGCGGAGACGTCGGGGTCGAGGGACAGAGAGCGGCACAGGGCGTGTTCGCGGGCGCCGCCGCCGATGACGAGGACCTTCACGCCGCCCAGGGTAGCCCGGACGGCGTGGCGCGTTTCGTGCGGCCACCCAACTACAGGGGGCTACTCATTCGTGTATTCCTCCACAACGGTGGCTCCGAGCTCGCGCACGATGAGGTCGTGTCCGGTCAGGGCGCTCTCGACCAGGTCGGGATCGTCCTCCTCGGCGAAGTCGTCCTCGGGGGCGACCGGCGGGGGCGCCTGCTGTACGGGCGGCTGCGGGGCGGGGGCCGACTGCTGGGGCGGCTGGTACTGCTGCTGCGGGGCGGGCGCCTGGGGCTGCTGCGGGGGCGGCGGCGGGGTGTGGGCGGGTGCGGCCGGGGCCCCGTACGAGGACTGCTGGACGGGGGCCGGGATGCCGCCCCCGCCCGCGCCGACGACGGCGTCGATCTTCCAGTTGACCTGGAACTGCTCGGCCAGCACCGCCTTGAGGACGTCCTCGCTGCCGCTGCTCGCGAAGTTGTCGCGGGCTCCGGGGTTGGGGAAGCCGAGCTGGAGGGTGGTGCCGTCGAAGCCGGTGACCTGGGCGTTCTGGCTGAGCAGGATCCAGGTGAAGCGGCGGCGGTTCTTCACGGCGTCCAGGACGGCGGGCCACATCGCCTGGACCTGCCCGGCTCCCGCGGCCATGCCGGGGGAGGACGCGGCGGCGGGGGCGGCGGCCGGCGCCGGGGCCGGCGCGGGGGCGGCGGGCGCGGGCGCCGGGGTCCCGCTGCCGGGGGCGGCGGCGCTGGGCCAGGCCCCGGCGGCGGGCTGCGCGGGGGCGGGCTGCGCCGCGGCCGGCGCGGCGGCGCCCGGCCAGG
>NZ_JBEXKC010000047.1:0-63305 GCF_040609475.1 Streptomyces sp. NPDC004667
GCGGCCCGGCGCCGGGCCGCCGTGGAGGCGGCCCGGCGCGAACGCCGTCGGCGTCGCGGCGGCCCGGTGGCGATCGCGGTGCGCGGCTTCGCCGAACTGTGCCTGACGGTCGGGGCTCTGATGCTGCTGCTGGTCGTCTACCAGCTCTGGTACACCAACGTCCTCGCCGCGCAGGAGGCCGGCGGTGCGCTGTCCTCCATGGAACGGCAGTGGGAGGAGCCCGCCCCGCCCTCCTCCGGGGAGGGGAACGGCACCGCGGTGCCCTCCGGGCAGGCCTTCGCGATCCTCTACGTCCCGAAACTCGGCCTGGAGGCGCCCATCGCCCAGGGGGTGGACCGGCAGGAGGTTCTCGACCGGGGGCTGGTCGGCCACTACGACGGGGTCGGGGGGCCCTCGTCGGCCATGCCCGGGGACAAGGAGGGCAACTTCGCCCTGGCCGCCCACCGCAACAGCCGCGGTGAGCCGTTCCGCCGGATCAACCGGCTGACCCGCGGTGACCAGGTCGTCGTGCGGACCCGCGACACCTACTACACCTACGCGGTGACCGGTTCGCTCCCGCAAACCTCGCCGTCCGATTCGGGGGTGGTCGCGCCGGTCCCGAAGGGGTCCGGGTTCACGGGTCCGGGCCGCTATCTGACGCTCACCACGTGCACCCCGGAGTACACCAGTACCTACCGGCTCATCGTGTGGGGCGAGTTGCGCTCCGAGCGTCCAGCGGCCGAGGGACCGCCGGCCGCTCTGGCGGCCGGCCGGGCCTGAGCCCCGCTTCGGCACGGGATTTCATCCGGGGGATCATCCGTTCGGATCACGCCTGTGAGGGGGGCGGCGTGCATGCTGAGATCTCGGCCGGAGTCCGCGAGCCCGGTGTCATCCGGCGACACCGTCCCCTCCCGAGGGGTCCGGCTCGTTCCGGCCCCGCCCTCGAACGGCCGAAGGGACACGGTGTGGACGGCCCCGCCCAAGACGACCTCAGCGCCCAGCGCGCCTTTCTCGACGCCCGGATCGCCGACCTCCTGGAGACGGGCGGGAGCCGGACGCTCATGCCCGCCGTGCACGCTCTGGCCGACAGCGTCCGCGATCTGGCCGAAGAAGCCGACCGGGCCATGATCCGCGGGGACCGCGCGGTCTACGCCACGGCGGCACGCCGGCTGCACGCCGTCGCCTGGCAGTGGGCCGACCACCCTGACTACCGGTCACCGGGTTCCCCTTCCCGCCCCCGCCGGCCGGAGGACTGAGCCCCCGGCGGTGGGGGTCAGCTCTCCGGAAGCAGGATGCCGAGCCTGCGCATCGCGGCCGACGGGGGTCCCGCCGACCTCAGGGTCCGGTGCCCGGGCTTCCGGGGTGCCAGGGTCCTCGGGTCCACGGCCTCGGACGGGCTGCTGAGCGCGTAGCTGCCGTCCGGCTGCTGGTCCCGGTCGTGGGGCAGCAGCCAGAACACCCTGCGCAGGAAGGTGCCCGACGCCCTGGACGGGCGGGCTCCGGGTCCGAGGACCGCGTAGCCGACCATGCGGCCGTCGCGGTGGTACGGCGGGCGGCCCTGGCGGTTCTGGAGCCGCTCCAGGCTCTGGCGCACGTAGTCGAGTCCGGTGATGTCCTCCAGCCACACGACGCGGCACTCCTGGGCGATCTGCTCCGGTCCGATGAGTCCGCTCACGAGGTCTCCTCCGTCACGGGAGAGGTGAGGAGTCCGATCCCGGGATAGAACTTGCGCTGGTTCGAGGCCAGCATCTCTTTCGGACTGCGCATGCCGAGTGTCTCCCGGATCCGGGCCGCGAAGGCCCTGGAGGTCACCGGGTTGGCGCCTTCTCCCAGACACCACTGCCGGTAGGCCTGGTAGAGGGTCGCCTGTTCGGCGCGCAGCGTGATCTCCACCCGGCATGCTTCACCGATGAAGCGGCCCATGTGGTCCTCCGTCTCGGCGTAGGCGGTCGTGGCGACGCGCACCCGGTCGGGGCCCGTCAGGTCCTTCTCTCCGGCGAGGTACCGGCGGGCTCCGTCGATGAGCCAGGCGAGGATGCCGGGGCCCTCGTCCTGGACCAGCGAGTCGGCGAGGTTGTCGACCTTGCACTGGTCGGGCACGACGCGTTCGAAGGGGATCAGACGGATGCGTCTCCAGAACGCGAAGCCTCCGGTGCCCACTTCGGGCCGGTGGTTGCCCAGGAGCCAGAGCTTGTGGGTGGGGGTGATGGAGAAGAAGTCCTGCCTCATCCGGCGCGCCTTGATCCGGTCACCTCCCGTCAACAGCTTCACCCTGGCCTCGTCGAAGCGGTCTCCCGGCTTGAGCTCGCTGCACACGATGACCCTGCGGCCGAGCAGTTCGGCGAGTTCGGTGGGGTGCCCCTCGAAGGGCTTGGCCATCAGGAATCCCGGCGGCGCGGCGTCCGCGTAGTCCCCCAGCAGCTTCACCAGCACGTCGAGCAGGACGCTCTTGCCGTTCTTGCCCAGGCCGTAGAGGAAGGGCATCACCTGCGCCCCGACGTCGCCGGTGATCGAGTACCCCAGCAGCAACTGGAGGAAGTCGATCATCTCCGCACCCTCGGCGTCCTGACCGAAGGTGTCCCGCAGGAAGGCCTCCCAGCGGACCGCGGGAACCGCCGCGGGCGCGACGCTCGTCGAGCGCGAGTGGAAGTCGCGCGCCGGGTCGGGGGCGCTCACGGTGCCGGTGAGCAGGTCCACGACACCGCCGGGGGTGCACAGCGCGTACGGGTCCGCGTCCAGCCGGGCGGCGTTCAGGATCATCCCGGGGGCCGACCTGGCCTGCATCAGCATGGCCTTCACGCCCGCCGTGGACAGGGCGCGCCTGCGGTGCTGGCGGAGTCCGGTGGTGGTGTGGCCCCCGCTGGGATCGTGCTCGGCGAGCCGTTCGGCCATCTCTCCGGCGGCCCACACCACGGCGTCGTCCTCGTCGAGCGACCAGCGGTATCCGGTCCAGCGGTACCAGCCGAGTCCGGGGACGTGCCGGTAGTCCTTGCCGTACAGGGCGACGAACAGCTTGGCGTTGCCGCGGTCCGTCAGGCTGTCGGGCAGCAGCCGCTGCTCCGCGTCCGCGGGGGGTGTCGGCGGGGCGGGGATCGTCCCGGGGCCGGCGGCGGCCGCGAGCCGGGCGATCTCGTCGGGGGCGCCGGACGCCGCGAGGATGCGCAGGGCCACCGCGACCGGGTCGAAGCCCGTCGGAGCGTCCGTCATCCGCGTCCTCCCAGGTGCAGGGGGCGCCGGAACCCGGCCGCGAGGCCCGCGGTGATGACGCGTCGGGCCCGCTCCCGCTGTCCCGGGCGCACCAGGGCGGCGGCATCGGTCAGAGCGCGTTCGGCCGCGCCGGCGTCGAGGTGTCCGGCGGCGACCAGCCCGCCCACGGTGTAGGCGGCCCGGTTCAGGCGTTCGGTGAAACCCGCTCCGGTCGGGGCCGCGGCGCAGGCTGCGAGCTCCCCGAGCACCGAGCGCAGAAGTTCCGCCGCGCGGGGGCGGCGGGGGTACGGGACGTGCCGGGGGCGGGCTCCGGAACGGGCGGGCGGGCGGGCCGGCATGAACGGCGCGGGCAGGGACGAGGGGCCGCTGGTGGGCGGAGACTCGGGCACCGGGCCGATCGCGTGCCCGGTCCGGGTCAGCTCCCCGGCGAGCCAGTGCGGCAGCGGGGCCGGTGCCCGGCAGGGGCCGACCGGTTCGTAGGCGCCGTCCCTGGTGACGGTTCCGGGGGCGACGATGTACCCCCCGTGGGCCCGCACGTCGACCTGCCAGGCCAGGGCCCGGCGGCCCGATCCCGAGGAGCAGTGCCAGCCCGGCCCGTCCCCCGCCCGGTACCACACGTGCAGGCCTCCCGAAGGGGTACGGACCCTCAGGGTTCCCTCGTCCCGGGCCGGGGTGGGGGCCCCGCGCAGGGCGGCGAGCACGGCCAGCGTGTGGAAACCGTCGGCGAGACCGGTGAGGTCCACCTCGTCCGCGATGTCGATCCCCGGCAGCAGCCGCCCGCGCGGGGGCGGTGGACCGCCGTGGGAATCGATGTCGATGACGACGAGACCGGCCGGGCCACAGGCCACTCCGACACCGAAGCGGCCGGCGGCCCACCAGGCGTCGATGCGTCCTGGATCGGTGGTGGCGGCATGGAACCCGTGGCACCTCCGGCCCGCGGGAAGGCAGGGACACTCCTCGGGGGTGTGTGCGCCGTCCCGGCAGTCCGGGCAGTTGCGCGGAGGCGTCTTGGCTCCGTGGGCGAGCGGGTGGACCGGCCAGCCCTGCGCCGCGCACCAGCGGGCGACCGAGCGGGGCGAGGGGTGCGGGCCACGTGCCGAAGGGCCGGTCACGACGTGACCGGGCTCGTGAACGCGACCCGGCTCCCGAAGGCCGCCCGATGGTGTTCCCGCTTCGAAAGGCACGTGCTTCTCCCAGCGACTCAAGCGACCGACTTCCTCGGACCACACTCTGTGGCACGGAGGAGGGGCCGCACCTCGGCTGATCGGGGGGACCAAGGGGCCGGGCCTTTCACCCGATCGTCCGCTCCGGGCAGGGTCTTTGGCCTCTACCGGGAGGAGCCCAGGGCGGAGAAGTCACGCGCCAGGACCCGCAGGAGGGGGCGCAGCAACTCCCGGCGCGACACCTTCCACGGCCGGGGACGGGAATCGGACCGTTGTGCACGGCGGAACTGCTGCATCTGGCTTCGCCTCCGTAGGGTCTGGGCGGATGGCCCGCCCCCAGCTTCCGTGAGGTCGCCCCGCCACCCGACAGGGCGTTCGGGGGATGCCCCGGGGGAAAGGACGTCCCCCGAACAGGGGAGGGACGGGATGGAGGCGGTCGAAGGGCACCCCAGCGACCGGAGCGACTCAGGAACACACCTATCGCTCTCCTGAGAGAGGCGGAGAGGGGGGAAAGCCGACTCGAAGTCCGTCCGCCCGTCGCTTGGGTCGCTTCCCCACCGACCGCGAGCAGCTCCCGGCGCCCGGCCGGGAGCTCTTCCGCACGGTCACCACTGCGCGCGGACACAGCCCCTGCCGCCGACACCGGCTCAGGTGTCGCGCAGGGCCTCGCGGAGTTCCTCGTACGAGAGGTCTGCCGGCAGTCCGGCCCGGCGCCTGGCCCGGACCGCCTTCCCCACCAGGTGCTCCCGCCGTCTCAGAACGCAGTGTGACCGGGCCATCCGCAGGGCAGCCGCCTCGCTGCGGAAACCCGGATAGACGATCAGGCACTGGCGGCAGAGCCA
The DNA here is from genome assembly GCF_040609475.1 of Streptomyces sp. NPDC004667. NCBI lineage: Bacteria > Bacillati > Actinomycetota > Actinomycetes > Kitasatosporales > Streptomycetaceae > Streptomyces > Streptomyces sp. NPDC004667. The sequence continues at coordinate 5,192 of NZ_JBEXKC010000047.1, forward strand.
GAAGTAGTCATCGTCCGCGGCGGGCCCGCGGCCCAGGCAGACGGGGCCGTCCGGATCCTCCGCCTCCGTCTCCGCCGTCACCCGGCGGCACCAGGCGGCACGGGTACACACTCCGTTCGCCGCCTCCCCGGCCTCGGGCACGCACGGAACTCCCCGGTGCCGCCCGGAGCATGCTCCGCCGGTGCTCTCCTCGGTCATGGCCCGTACTCCTCTTCCCCGGGCCCGGGGGACGGAGGGCTCCGCCGGGCGGGCCGCGGACTTCCATCCAACGGCCCCCCGGCCCGGCGCACGCCCCACCGAACAGCGGGTCCGGCAGGGGAACCGACCGTGCGCAGACGGCGCGGTGCCCTCTTCTCCGGATACCACTCCAGCCGGGAGACTGCCCCGGATCCTGCCCCGCCGGGCCTGGCCCGAGGCCAGGGGGTCGGGTGTGCTGAGGGGCACGAGCACGGTGGCGGGCCACTGACGGACCCGGCCGCCCGGCGCCACCGTCCGCCGGACCTCGTGCGACCACGGAGGCACCATGCACGTTCACAACGGTCCTACCGGTCTCGGCGTACGCCCCTCGGAGTGGAACACTCACCCGCCGCAGACGTTCGACCATTTCCAGGCCGCCCCCGCGGCCCCGGCCGCCCGAGCCGTGTACAACGATCCGCACACGCCGCTCTATGACATGCTCGTGCACGAATGGCAGTACCTGGGCCGTTGCTCGCCCGAGTGCTGCCGACCGGGCATGGTGCAGATCCACCACGGCTTCGGGCCGGGCAGGCTGTGACGAGGAACGGCTCCTACTCCAGCAGACCGCGGCGCATCGCCTCGGCGACGGCGGCCGCCCGGTCCGAGACACCCAGCTTCGTGTAGAGCCGCTGCGCGTGGCTCTTGACCGTACTGGGCGCGAGGAAGAGCCGCCCGGCCACGGCGGGGATGCTCATCCCCTCGGCGAACAGTTTGAGGACCTGCCGTTCCCGCTCCGTCAGCAGGGGCCCCTCGTCCTTGAGCCGTCCGCGGATCTCTCCCGCGAGGCCCCCCGCCAGTTCGGGCGGGATGACCGTGCCGCCCGACGCGACCTGGGCGACGGCTTCGACGATCTTGGAGCGGGGTGCGTCCTTGAGGACGTAGCCGGAGGCACCCTCCTGGATGGCCTGGAAGACCAGGCCGCTGTCCTCGAAGGCGGTCAGCAGGAGCACGCGCGTCGCCAGTCCGTCACGCACCACGGCACGGACCACGGCGATCCCGTCCAGGTCCGGCATCTGTACGTCCACCACGGCCACCTGCGGCTGGTGCTCGGCGATGGCCTTGAGTGCCTCCCGCCCGGTGCTCGCCTCGGCCAGTACCTCGATGCGCCCGCTCGATGTCAACGCGCGGCGCACGCCCTCCCGGAACAGCGGGTGATCGTCCGCCAGCACGACACTGATCAACGCGTTGAGACCGACCACGGGTCACCGCCTCCTCGTCCCACATCGCTGCGGCCAACCGCGGCGGGGCCCCGGGTGCGCGCGTTCTCGCACCGAGGGTAACTCCCCTGTTGCCCGTATCACGTATACACGGCGCGCGGGGACATCCGATTCGCCTGCCCTGGTCCGGGGCAACCGTTCCGGGCGGCGAGCGACCGTGGCGATCCGGTCCGGGTGTCGGTCCCGTCACCCTGCGGCGCAGGGAGTGGACCCGGAACTCCGGTCGCTCCGGTCGCTCCGTCACCGCGCTCAGGCGGCGAAGTCCTCGGTCCACCAGAAACCGACGTCGTTGAAGTAGGCCCCGATGCCCATGCTGTGGTCTCCGCAGTCGAGGAGGTTGGCACGGGATCCGGGCTGGGCCGTCCACTGGTTCAGGAGGGCCTGCGGGTCCGCGGGGCCCCGTGCGATGTTCTCGGCGCGCAAGCCCTGCACGCCCGCCCGCGCGGACCGGGTCCACGGGGTGGAGCCGTCCGGGCCGGTGCTGGAGAAGTAGCCGTGCAACGCCATGTCCTTGCTGTGCGCGGCGGCGAGCGACGACAGCACGGGACTGACGGTGAGCGGGGAACAGCCGGCTTCGGCGCGTGCCTCGTTGACGAGTTCCTCGGCCGCGGCGGCAGCTGCGGCGGGGGTCCGGGGGAGGCTTTCGCGCCGGGGTGCCCCGTGGACGGCGACGGCCGCGTGGGAGGAACCCTCGGCGGCGCCCGTCGGGCTCTTGGGCGCCCCGCTCCCGGTGGCCCCGCCGGGTACGGACTTCCCGGAGCCGGAGCCGGAAGCGGAAGCCGGACCGGACCCGGAACGGGCTCCCGAGGCGGTCCCCGCCCCGTCCCCCGTCCCCTGCCCGGCCCCCGAAGCCTTCCGCCCGGATTCGGCCAGTCCCTGCTCGAAGGGGTTCGGGGCGAGCGGAGCCCGGTCCCCGCGGCCCTCGCCCGAAACGGATGCGGCCCGTACGTGGTGACCGCCCGCCGAGTCCACCACGACGGTCATCGCCGTTCCCGCGACCGCGACGGCGGCCGTGCCGATCAGCACGGTGCGCAGGACGCGGGAGCGTCCACCCGCCCGCCGGGGAGTGCCGTGCCGTCCCATGGATGTCTCCTCGCCCTTGCCCGCCGGTCCCTGTGACCCTGTGCGTCCATGGTGAGGTCCTTGGGACACGGGCGGGCATCCGCCCAACGGCCCCGTGGCGGGAGGAGGACGGCCGGAGCCGCCCGGCCGGGGCGACCCCCGCCCGGGGGGTGCGAAGGGGCCCGGCGGATCCACCGTTCCGGGGATCCCGTCCGGGATCCCGGGCAGGCACGACACCCGAGGGGGGCGTGCCGCTCCGGGCCCGGGCGTCCGCGTCTACTCGTAGACGTTGCCCCGTTCCCGTGGGCTCTCGCTTCCGTCGGAAACGGGCGTGGTCGCACTCGTCGTGGACGGGGCGGCCGACCCGGTCGTACCGGGATCCCGCTGCGTGCGCGCCGAGGCGTCCGCCGCCTCGCGCTTGAGCTGGGCGACGACCCGGTCACGGAATTTGATGGAGGTGATGTCCGCGTGTTCGCCGAGGTCGGCCATGACTCCCGCCGGCACGGTCGTGTCCCCCGCGTCATAGGGGTTGTCCCATCCGTCCGCGGTGTCACGGATCTGGTCGCGGACGGCGTAGATCCCCTCCAGGCCGGGGACCGGCCGCCCGGTCGAACCGTTGTCGCCGCGCAGGACCACGTCCGTGTTGGGGTCCAGCCCGTGCTTCTCGACGAGGATCCGCGCCGCCACGCCGATGTTCGTCGCCTCGGGCCGGTAGTGACCGCTCCAGTTGTCCACGGTGAGCTTTCCGGCACGGTCGACGGCGATCATTCCGGCGGCGACGACGGCCGCTCCGCCGACCACACTGCTGTGGTGCGTCAGCCTGACGCGGCCGCCGCCCGCGATGTGCGGCCGGGCCTCGTCGAGGGAGTCCATCACCCTGGTCTCGACGAGCTCTCCGTTCTCGTCGAGGAACTGCGCCGAGAACTCGTCGAAGACGTAGAGCTCCTCGCCCTCGGAGAGGACCCATCCGCGGGTGGAGCCGGGTGGGAGCGCGGTCCCGTCGGCCAGGACGACGGCGCCGTCGACCAGGGTCGCCCGGTAGGAATCACGGTCCTCCAGCGCCACGTAGAGGGTGGACAGCGCCGTCCGCTCGACCTCCCGTGCCCGCCAGCCCTGTCCGTGCTCCTCGCCCCGGTACTCCTCGTGCAGCGGCAGGCCGCCGGCCTCGGCGGCGTGGAAGCCGACGCTCTCGGGCCTCTGGTAGGCCTCGAAGCCGGCGGAGCCGAAAGCCATGGGCAGCGGGTCCGCCCCGTGCCGGTCGGACGGGTCGGGACGGCTCGTCCTGTCCTGGAGGCTGGAGAGCACCTCGCGGATGACCGACATGGACTCGGGGCCGAACCAGTCGTAGCAGAACATGAAGAGGTCGGCTCGTTCCGCTTCGCTTCCGAAGCCTGCGAGCGCGGCGGGCGCGAGGCCTTCGAGGCCCTCGGCCCGCGCTGCCAGGGCTTCGCCCAGCGTCTGGCCGACCGCGACGACTTCACCGAGCGAGTCGAGGAAGAGTGCCGCGGTCTGCTCCGCGGACACCGCCAGGCCTGTCATGCACGCGAGCAGTTGCCCGGCCTGCTCCTCCTCGGCCTCGGTCATCCCGTCGGGCCGGACGATGCCGCCGAGGGCCTGGGCCGCCGACAGGAGTTCGTGCCAGGTCGCGCAGACGCCCGCGAAGACCTCTGCGACCCGGTCGGTCGAGCCCTGCCCGGTCCGCAGTTCGCCCGTGAGCTCTTCGATGCTCAGCAGGAGTTCCCGGATGCGCCCGAGGACTTCCTCCTCACCGGCCCAAAGGCGCGTCCCCAGCCAGTCCACGTCCTCCTGCTCAGCGACTGTCCACACGTTCGGCCTGCCTTTCAGCGCCCGCCTCGGCCAGGTCTCCGGCCGCGGGACGCGTTCCGTCGGATGAGAGCGAGGCTATAGACCGGACGGCCGGATTCCGTGGCCCCGAAGGCAGTCGGGCGGGCACCGGGACCCACCGATGGGGCAGCGCCGCTACGCGGCGGCCGCCCCGCCTTCGCGCAGGCCCTCGGGCTCCTGTTCCCGGCCACCCGTCCCCTCGGCCGGGACGAGGAAGACCGCCTTCGGCGCGGCGTGCCACTGCCGGGCCCTGGCCCGGCTCCGGCCGGTGTGGAGCTCCAGGGTCCGGGAGGTGATGGCCAGCGTCAGCGGCTCGTTCAGCCGGTGCTCGGCGAAGGTGAACGCCCAGGGGTCGCAGCCGTACACGGTGGCGGTGAAGGCGTCGCTGCGCCCGACGCGCCTGACGAGCAGGACGTTGGGCCATCCGTCGATGCGCAGGTCTATCGACATGGAAGCCGGATGGCCGTCGCGGAGCGTGTCGGGCTTGCCCACGACGGTTCCGGTGGCGCCGGGGGCGATCAGCCGCGATGAGCTGTGGACCATGTCCGAGGCCATGTGCCACGGGGTGACGGGCTGAGAGGTCAGGTTGTGGACCCGTACGATCCAGCCGCGCGAGTTGACCCCCCAGTCGGCGGCGGTCTCCGGGGGCGGCTCGTTGGCCGGGGCGGCGGGCTCCGCTGTCGCAGGCTCCCCGTCGCCCGGGTGTACGGGCAGGGAACCGGGGCCGTGCCCGGTGGAGATGAGGAGCTGCGCCTCGTGGTCCTTCGGGTCGAGCGTCGTCATGGGTCACCTCGCGAGCGCGTCTTGGAACCGGGCTTCGAATGCGGTTCGGAGCGAACGCTGCCACCGTCGCGCGCCCCCGGGGAAGCCGTTCGGGGCCCCGCGGCGGTGATTTGGTCCGATGGAAGGGCCGATCGGTGGGCCCGGGCGCCGTGGCGCCCGTCACCGCGGGGCACCGATCGGCGGAACCGGCGACGGCCCGGCGAATCGTACGGTCGGCCGGGTCCGCGGCCGCGTCCCCGCGGCGAGGCTCGTTACTGCCGACAGGGACGTCACATCGCGTTCACACGCGCCGACGACGCCGGCCCAGCCTGACAGGGACGGTTGCCATGACCGAAAAGAGAGAGCTCCGATGGCCCGAATGGATCGGGGCACGCGCCGCCGTCCGATGCCATTGCAGCGCACCGCGCGCGGACCGGTGCCGCGCCCTGTGGTGTGCCGACTGCTCGTGCCACTCACGGCTTCCGGAAGGTGCCTTCGGTACCCCGCGGACGCTGTCCGTGGAGATCCAGCGGTTCGAACACGGCAGTTGGGACACCGAGTACTTCCTGGCGGACGTGGAGAGCTTCGTCGGTCCCCGGGAACTCGGAGAAGCGATCCTGCAGGACTGGGTGGCCCAGGCGGGCACGCATGACCACCACTCGTTCCGCGCGCTCGTACGGCCCGGAAATCCTGTCGCGGAGACGACGGCCGTCGCCACCGGCGATGGCGACGGCCGCGCCGCGCCCGGCTGACCCGACCCGCGCGCCCGATCCACGGGGCGACGGGCTCTCCGGGGGAGCACGAGGACACGACGACACGAGGAACCACATGCCGCTCCGTTGGCCACAGATCTCCGCGCGTCCGGAGCGCACCTCACCGGCCGGGCCGCGGAAGTGGCGGATGCCGTCTTCCGAGGCGACCCTGCCCTGGACCCTCGCCGCCGTGTTCTTCGCCCTCTACGCGGCCCTGTCCATACGGCTCCACCAGAGGCTTCTGACCACGGGCTACGACCTCGGCATCTTCGAACAGGCCGTCCGCTCCTACGCCCACGGCCACCTCCCGGTGTCGGCGCTGAAGGGGCCGGGTTTCAACCTGCTCGGTGACCACTTCTCGCCGGTCCTGGCGACCCTGGCACCGTTCTACCGCCTGTTCCCCTCACCGTTGACCCTGCTGGTGGCCCAGGCGGCACTGCTCGCCGTCGCCGTCGTGCCGCTGAGCCGGTGGGCCTACCGGTCCCACGGCCGTGCGGCGGCCCTCGTGGTCGGCATCGGCCACGGGCTCTCCTGGGGCATCGCCTCGACCGTGGGATTCGACTTCCACGCGGTCTGCTTCGCCGTGCCGCTGCTCGCCCTCTCCGTGACGGCACTGGGCAACGGACGTCCGCGGGCGGCGGCCGCCTGGGCGCTGCCGCTCCTCCTGGTGAAGGAGGACCTGGGCCTGACGGTCATGCTGATCGGCGGCTACATCGCCTGGCGGGGCTCGCGCCGCCTGGGTCTGGCCACCGCCGCGGCCGGGCTCGCGGGCACCCTGCTGGAGATGTTCGTCCTCATCCCGGCGTTCAACCCCGGCAACGGATACGCCTATTCGGGCAGCATCACCGGCGGCGGCCGAAGCGACTCCGCCCTGCTGGACCTGCTGCACCTGCCCGTCGACCTGATCACCCCCCAGACCAAGGTCATCACCCTGCTGGTGCTCCTGGCCCCCACCGCGTTCATGGCCCTGCGGTCCCCCCTGGTGCTGCTGGTCCTGCCGACCATCGGCTGGCGCTTCGTGTCGGAGAACCAGGCCTACTGGGGTACCGACCACCACTACAGCGCCGTGCTGATCCCGATCGTCTTCGGGGCCTTCGTCCACTCCCTGGGCCGCTGGGCACCGGGGACTTCGCCGCAGGACCGTCGGACCCTGCGCAGCGGTCTCGCCGTCAGCGGGGCCGTGACCCTCCTGCTGGTTCCCGGCTTCCCCCTGTCCCGGCTCGCGGAACCGGCCACCTGGCAGACCGCGCCACGGGCCGCGGCGGCTCACCGTGTCATGGACAGGATTCCCGACGGGGCGACGGTGGCCGCCTCCAACCGCCTCGTCCCCCAGCTCACCGACCGGTGCACGGTGACGCTGTTCGGCTTCCACGGTGTCCCGCTCACCGCGGACTGGATCGTCGTCGACACCGAGGCTCCGATGGGTTTCCCCCTGTCGGCCCGGGACGAGGCGCACGCCCTCGACCGGGCACGTGACGACGGCTTCCGCACCGTCACCCAGGACGACGGCTTCCTCCTCCTCCATCGTTCCGCGCCCTGAGCGCACCGCGGGGCGCCGTCAGCCGTCTCCTCCCCCGATCAGGGGAAGCCGTGGGCGGGCTCCGGTGTGGAGGATTGAGGACGAGCACCGCGCCGGGGGCGCGGGCTCCCGCGCCCCTGCCGTTTCCTGCCCTCCGAGCGCGGCCGATCAGAACAGGCACCTCATGACCAGCACCTTCCCGCGCACGCGACCGGCACCGACGGCGGGTGCCCGGCCCCCGTGGTCAACCCCTCCGGCCCGCGGGGGGCTCCGGTGAACGCTCCCGCCCTCAGCTCCGCCATCGCCCTCGTCTTCGGCCTCGTCGTCATCCTGTGGGCCGTCGTCACGTTCTCGGGCGAACGCCCCCTGCGTGAACGGCCCTGGACCGGCGCGGTGTGGGCGCTGCCCGGCGTCGCCCTGCTGAACACCTACGCGTGGCAGGCCGCCATGACCCGGCACGACCTGTTCCTGATAGCGGCGAGCCTGGTCGCCGGAAGCCTCCTCGCGGTAGTCCGGGGCTGCACCGTGCGCCTGTTCACGGAGAACGGCCGGGTCATGCGCCAGGACCGGCCCGTGACCACGTTCCTGTGGGCAGTGTCCGTCCCGCAGCACCTCCTCCTCGTCACGCTGCTGTCCCACGGGCGGGGAACGGCGTACGGAAGTCTCGGTGCCTCTTCCCTCCTGCTGTACTTCGGCGTCGTGCTGTCCGTCCAGCAGGCCGTGGTGCGCCACAGGGCGCGCGGGCGGCTCCCCACCGTCGGCTCCGCCCCTGTGGTCTCTCGGCCCGAAAGGGCAGAGTTCCCGGGTGTCCGTTCCGGACCGTAGGGGCAACCACCACCATGTGCGGTGGAGGGGCCGGGTGCAGGACCCCCGTCCCCGGCCCCGGACACTGGAGAGGTACAGATGAAGCACGACGGACGGCTGGCGGGCACCGCCGCCCTGGTCACCTGCGGCAGCGGGGGCATCGGCGGCGCGACCGCGACGGCTCTGGCCGCGGAGGGCGCGGCGGTGACCGTGGTGGCCCGCCGGACCGATTGCCTGGGCGCCGTGGTGGGCGCCATCACCGCAGCCGGGGGCCGGGCCCTGGCCGTCGCGTGCGACGTCACGGACCCCGTGCAGGCGGGGCACGCCGTCGCGCGCGCCGTCGGCGCGTTCGGGCGGCTGGACACCGTCGTGAACAATGCCGGGCGGACGCTCCTGGCGGGCTTCATGTCGGCACCCGTCGACGCGTGGGACCGCACGATCGACCTCAATCTGCGGGGTCTGCTCCACACCAGCCGGGCCGCGCTGCCCCACCTGCGCGTGGCCGCTTCGTCCGGTTCCCGGAGGGTGGCCGACCTCGTCAACGTCGCCCCCGTCACCACGCGTACGGCGGTTCCCGGGGGCGAGGTGAACGCCCTCACGACGTACGGGGTGGTGGGTCTCACGGAAGCGCTGCGCCACGAGCTGGCCGGCAGTCACGTCCGGGTCTGCGTGGTCGAACCGGGCGCGGTGGAGTGCGACCGGCCCGCCGGGGTCGCGGCCGGGGCGGGCACGTCCGCGGGCGACCCCTTCCCGGGGTACGCCCCGGTGCGGCCCGCGGACGTCGCCGACGCCATCGCCTACGTCGTCACCCGGCGCCGTGACGTGGCCCTCGGCGAGATCGTGGTCCGGCCCACCGCCCTGGTGGGGTGAGGCGCTCGGGGCCGGCCGGGGGCGCGCCTCCCCCGATCGGGCCCACCCGATGGGCCGTCGCCCGGGGGACGCCGTTTTCCCGTGTCGCTCGCCGACCGGCCCTCAGGTCGTGTGGCGTGAGTCACACCCTCCGGCTTTCCACGAAGGCCGGTAGTAGAGCCGGCCGGGTCCCCGGGGGCCGTACGCGACGTGGTCACCGCCGCGACGGACACCCCCCGGGGGAAGGACACCCCGGAGCTTTCCACTATCTCCCTTCGTAGTCCGCGGGGCTTTGCCTCCGCGCCCGGTCCCGGGCCACGGTGGTGCAGCCGCGGCATTCCCGCGGCCCACCGCAGGGCGTCGATCCGGATCCGTTCCGCACCCGCGCCGCTGCGTCCCCCCCGTCCCCGAACGAAGGCCATGTCGTGTTCCGTGCATCGCTCCGCACCAACGTCCGCCGCAAGCAGGTCATCGCCGGGGCCCTCGTCGGGCTCTGCACCATCGGCGGAACGCTCGCCGCCCTTCCCTCACACGCCGCTCCGGCCATGCGGCCCACCGCCGAGGCGCGAGTGGCCACGGCGGTCCCGAAGGCCCTGCCCGCGTCGGTCCCGGACGCCACACCGGCCTCGGGGGGCCTGCACGCCTGGATCGACGAGGCCCTCACCGTCATGGCCGAGCACGACATCCCCGGCTCCTACGCCGGCATCAAGCGCAACATCATGCGGGAGTCCTCGGGCAACCGCGACGCCGTGAACGAGACGGACTCCAACGCCGCGGCCGGTACGCCGTCCAAGGGGCTCCTGCAGATCATCGACCCCACGTTCGACGCCTACCACGTCGCCGGTACGAGCACGAACCCCTACGACCCGGTGGCCAACATCGTGGCCGCGTGCAACTACGCGGCCCACCGCTACGGTTCGATCAACAACGTCCACGGCGCCTACTGACCCCCGGGACCGCCCGCCCCGCCGTCCGGCGCCGGACCACGAGCTCGTCGAATCGGTGACGACGGCACCTGCACGGGACAGTCGACCTCGGCGCGCCGGGAACAGCCGCTCCGGGCTGCACTCGGCCTCCGGCCGCCGCCAGTCGCTCACGTCCAGCGCCAGGACGAGCCGATCAGGGCGAGGGCGGCAGGGGATGATTCCGTCTCTGCCAGTCGAAGGGATCGGTGCGCCCGAAGAGGCAACGCCGTTACCACTGCCGGGCATTGAGGACGGGCAGGGACGGCGCGGGGCATTCCTTCGGAACCGCTGCCCGTTCGGGTGAGCGGAAGGGCAGTGCGTCTTCGCCCGGGACACGTCACGTCAGAGTGAGGAAGGGTGATGAGCCCAGTGCGGGTGGTGGTGGGGTACTCGACCAGCCCCGGGTGTGTTCGCGGGAGGTCGGCCGACCGGCCCGACGGGACTGCCGGCGGGTGATGCGCCCGGTCAACCGCGCGTCCGACCGCACCCCCGGCCCAGCCTGGTTGCCATGGCCCTCACGCACCCGCTCTCCGAGCCGCCCCCGATGGACAGGTGTCCTTCCACCGCTGCCGCTCGGGCCCGAAGGGCGGGAACCGCCCTCGGTGCGCGGAGAGAGTAGGTGAGACGGGTCCGGTGTGAGTGACGAGGGAGACGGGATGCGGGAGCGGATACGGGCGGGGGACCCCGAGGCGTTCGGCGAGCTCTACGAGCGGTACGCGAAGGCGGTGTACAACCATGCCTTCCGGCTGACGGGGGACTGGTCGGTCGCGGAGGACGTCATGTCGGCGACGTTCCTGGATGCCTGGCGGACCCGTGAGCGGGTCGAGGAGGCGGGCGGTTCGCTGCGGCCGTGGCTGCTGGGGATCGCGACGAACAAGGCGCGCAACGCCGGCCGTGGCGCACGGCGGCGTCGGGCCTTCCTGGCCCGGCTCTCCGTTCCGGAGCCGGTGGAGGACTTCGCGGAGGAGGCTGCGGGGCGCGTCGACGATGCCCGCCGCCTCACCGCGGTGCGCCGGGCGATGGAAGGGCTGCGCCGCCAGGAGAGGGAGGTACTGGCGCTGTGCGTGTGGTCCGGGCTGGACTATCAGCAGGCGGCGCGGGCTCTGGGAGTACCGGTGGGCACGGTTCGCTCGCGCCTGTCCCGAGCCCGGGCCAAGCTCCGTCGGCTGACCGATCTGGAATTGCCCGAGGAATTCCCGGAACCGCGCCCGCTGCGCGGAGAGGTGAAGAGTGAGGCCGCGACCGCGGCCCTGCCCGTAGAGGGGGGAACCCGATGAACGCCTTCCCGTCCCGGCCCGAAGAGGCCGAGTGCGAGGAGATGGCCCGGCTGCTGCCGGCGCCGGCCGAACGGGACCTTCCCCCGGGGCGTCACCGCCATCACAGGGAGATCCTGATGCAGCAGATCCAGCACGACCGGCACGACGTTTCCGACCCCGCCCGCGGCACCGTCCGGCGAGGACGCGGCATCATGCGCCCGGGATTCCTCGTACCCGCCGCCGCCATGGCGGCGGCGGGGGTCCTGATCACCTCTCTGGCGATCGGGCGCCACGACTCGCCCGGCGGTCCGGCCGAGCAGAGCATCAGCGTCCAGGCCGGAAACGCCGCGGGCGCCACCGCGCTGCTCGACCGCATCGCCTCCGTCGCCGCACACCGCACCGTCACCCCGGTCCGCGATGACCAATTCGTCTACGTGTACAGCAAGGTCGCGGGCTCCGAACCGACCGAGCAGCGCACCGACGACGGCCCGGCGAAGCTGAGTGCCCTGCACGAGCGCCGGATCTGGCTCTCCCAGGACCCGTCCCCGCAGGGCGCCGACCACGGCATGATCCGTGAAGACGGCACTCAGCTCGGCATGGCCGCTCCCTCACCTTCCGGAGGGGGCGGCAGCGGGGGCGTGCCCGCCGGCATCGACCGCCCGACGTACCAGTGGCTCGCCTCACTGCCGACCGACCCCGACGCGTTGCTGAAGAAGCTGTACGCCGATACCAAGGCCTACGGCAGCGGTGGGCAGGACCAGGCCGTCTTCGACAAGGTGGGCGAGTTGCTGCGCGAGTCCGTCATGCCACCGCAGACCGCCGCCGCCCTCTACAAGGCGGTGGCGAAGATCCCCGGCGTGATCGAGGTCCCCGACGCGGTGGACGCCGCGGGGCGCCACGGCGTCGGCATCGCCCGTGAGGACACCTCCCTCTCCCAGCGGACCGAGTGGATCTTCGACAAGAGCAGCCTCGCCTACCTCGGCCAGCGCAGCTACCTCACCAAGGACACCAAGCAGGGCGAGGCCGGCACCCTCACCTCCCTCTCCGCCGTCCTCACCCGCGCGGTGGTCGACAAGGCGGGCCAGGAGGGCGCTGCCGCGAGCGGCTGAAACCGTACGGCTGCGGTGGCCCGGGCCCGACCGCCCGGGCCACCGCCGTGCCCGCGGCGCCCCCCGTCCGTCAGCGTCCTGCGATCGGCGCTCCCGACCGCCCCTTCGCCCGACCCGTGCCGTCATGCACTCAGGCTGCGGACCGGTCCGAAGCGGTATCCGAGCCCACGGGCGGTCTGGATGTACCGGGGGCGGCGGGGCGTGTCCTCGATCTTGCAGCGCAGCCGGCGCACGCACGCGTCGACGATCCGCCCTCCGCAGTCGTGCTTGTGCTCCCACACATTCTCCAGCAGCTGCTGCCGGCTGAAGATCCGTCCGGGCGACTCGGACAGGTACAGGATCAGCCGGAGCTCGAAACGGGCGAGCTGGAGGTGCCGGCCGTCCTTGGCGACGAAGGGCGCCGTACGGTCGATGGTGAGCTCTCCGTACGACTCGGCGGTCTCCCGCTCCGGGGCCGGCCCCGCCGCACGGCGCAGCACCGCGCGGATGCGGGCGTGGACGACGTCCGCGCGGACCGGTTGGACGATGTAGTCGTCGGCCCCGGCATCCAACCCGACGATCATGTCGAAGTCGTCGCCGCGCGAGGTGATCAGAATGACGGGCACCGTGCTGGTGCTCCGGATCCGATGACAGAACCCGATGCCGTTCAAGCCGGGCAGCATCAGATCGAGCAGGATCAGGTCCGGATGGAATCCGTCGATCGCGTCGAGCGCTGCCCCGCCGCTCACCACACGGCACACCTCATAGCCCTGTCTGTGCAGGGCCGACTGGAGCCAGTTGCGGGCGGCGGGGTCGTTCTGTACGAGGAGAATGCGGGGCATGGCGAGGGCCTTCCACGAAGTTGGCCCTGTGATCCGGAGCGGTGGTCGCAGCGGTCACACGGCATCCGCTGGACCCAGGATCACCCTCCGCCCCCGTGAGCCGCCTCCCCCGATCGGACACCGCACCAGACGGCTCGCCCGACGAACGGACCCTCCTCCGGGCCCTCGCCGCGGACTCGTACCGCCGGGTCAGGAGCGGACGGGTCCGGCGAACGTCCTGGTCCCCAGGGAGGTCCGCGGGCCGGGGCCGGTGCCGCAGTAGAGGTTCGTCTCGTCAACCGTCATGGGCCGTTCGTTCCACACCACGGGTACTGCCTCGGTCTTGACGGTCTGGGTGGCCGTGAGGCTCGGGTAGTAGTGGGCGGAGCCGTAGTACTGGCTCTTGGGCAGCACGTTGAACAGGCCCGTGACCGTCTCGGTCTGGGGCGTGACGGACAGCATGCCCACGTTGCGCGGCGGGACGCTGATGGGTGTGCTCTGGCCGAAGGTCGTGGATTCCGACCAGCTGTGCTGGTACGTCGCCTTGACGGACGCCTCGAACTTCTGGCCCAGCGCGAACCCGAGGGTGACACCGACCTCCGCGCCGACGGTGTTGCTGGAGGTGAACGTCTTGGTCCAGTTCACCGTGGTGCTCTGGACCTGCGCGGTGCAGTTCCACGCGAGCTCCACCAGGGTGGGGGGAGCGGTGGCGACGGTGCTCTTGAGCGGGTTGAAGGAGCAGTCCGCCCCGCCGTTCTCGCACAGCGCGAGCACGTCCGTGTCGGCGGGGCGGTAGAAGAACTGGAGGGAGGAGAGTCCGTCGTGGAGCGGGGTGGTTCCCGTGTCGCCCACCGGCACGGCATCGGCCTGGTAGCCCCGGAAGTCGACGTCGAGGAAGCCCTTCGTCTGGCAGTGGTTGAAGCCGACGTAGGCGTTGATCCGGTCGTTCCACGAGGCACCGCCGGAGTTGTAGGGCACCCGTCCCAGGTTCGCGACCTGCGACGACACCCCGTTGTTCGCGGTGCAGGGGCCGGCCGCGACAACGGTGAGCGTGTCGCCGTCGAACTTCTGGCCGGAGTAGGCGATGGTGACCACCGCTCGGGTGCCGGACGTGGGCTTCTGGTTCAGCCGCTCGGCGAACTGCGCGCTGCTCGCGGCCGTGGTGGCGTCGGGGGCGTCGGTCACCCGGCCTTCCGTGGCGGACGAGATCGCCTCCCGGAACGTCCCGAAGCACTCGGTCCGGCCGGTGTCGGTGCCGAGTACGCAGTGGTTGCCGGAGGTCGTCGCGGCCTGGGCGGTGACCGGCCCGGTACCGATGGCCAGGAACGCGCCGAGCAGGAGCGGCACGGCGGCGCGTCGCGTACGCGCCCCGCCCCCGCTCGGCGCGTGAGGGGCGGCGGCCGGGGCCCCGTCCGGTACTTCGGCGGCCGGGGTGGTGCTGTGAGCGGTGGACATGGGTCTCCTGGGAGCCGATGGCTTTCCGGGCAGGCGAAACCGTCCGATGGGGCGGCATCACCGGCCCGGGAACGGACTTCCGCGAAGCTACTGGCAGCACGCGTACCGCTCACTACGCGTACGGGCAGGCTTCCGGGCAGAATCTGCTGTCCGATGCGTGCGGGCCCGCGGCGGCGGGACGCGGCGGCGGCACCCGTGGGCGGCACCCGTGGGCGGCACCCGGCGGCGCGATCACATGACGGCGGCGACGAGCCCGCACGCCGCGCCCGCGCCGAGGATGGCCAAGGGGTGGAGCCGTTTCGTCGCGGCCAGCGCGGTCGCGACGACGACGATCACCACACCCGTCGCGGTACCCGTCGAGGCGCGTACCGCGAAGACCGCACCCGCGCACACCAGTCCGGCGCTGACCGGGGTCATCGCCGCCTGGACGGTCCGCTGCCACGGGCGGTCCCGCAGGCCGTGCCACAGCCGCGTGACGAGCACGGCGACGAGGGCGGACGGCCCGACCATGGCGAGGGTGGCGACCAGTGCGCCGCCCGGGCCGGCGACGTGCCACCCGAGGAGCGTGACGATCATCAGATTCGGTCCGGGGGCCGCTTGGGAAAGGCCGAACAGACTGTGGAACTGCTCCGGCGTGGCCCAGGAGCGGAGGTCGACCGCCTGCCGCTGCAGTTCGGGCAGGACGGCGTTGCCCCCGCCGAAGGACAGCAGCGAGAGCTGCGAGAACACGGTGGCGATCTGGGTGAGCACGGAAGTCATCGCGGCATCCTCCGGTTGAGCAGCAGGCTCGCGGCGCACATCGCCGGAAGGACTGCCACCAGCGGGAATCCCAGCACCGCCACGGCGGCACAGCACACGGCGGCGACCGAGAGCGGCGCCCAGTGGCGCGGCAGCGTCCGCGTGATCTTGAGGGCTGTGGCGGCGAGGAGGCCGGCCGCGGCGGCCGCCAGGCCGAGGACCACACCCCGGACCTCGGCATTGCCCTGGAACTCCTGGTAGCAGGCCCCGAGTGCGATCACCACGACGGACGGCGCTGCCAGCAGGCCGGTCAGTGCCGCAACGGCGCCGCGGGCCCCCCGGAGCCGGGAGCCCAGGGCGGCGGCGAGATTGAGGACGTTGCCGCCGGGGAGGAACTGGCACATCGCGAGCAGGTCGGCGAACTCCTCGGGGGCCAGCCACCGCCGCTTCTCGACGATCATGTGCCTGGCCTGCGGCAGGACCCCGCCGAATCCGGTGAGACCGAGCCAGAGGAAACCTCGGAACAACTCACCGGCCCCGGCTGCGTCCGGCCGCCGCCGCACCGCCGGGTTCGTCTCCGGTCGCTCGCTCGTCATGGTCGCCTCCCTCTCCCGGTGATCCGGTGGACCCGATCAGAGTATCTTGATATCAAGATACTCTGATCGGCTGAACGGGGGAGGTGGTGGTGGACCCGGCACCCGGCACCCGTGGTCCGGCTCACCCGGCACGCCGGGGGGCGGTCACCGTCCTGCGGTTCGTGCCGCCCTGCGGCCCGGGCGCCGCGATATGGCGAACGGAGAGGGCGTCGGGTGATGGCCCAGTACCCGAGCTGGTTGGTCAGGACCAGCAGCACCAGCCGGCCCCCGCTGCGCAGGGGATGGGCGATCCCGCTGCGGCGCCAGTCGAAACGCGGGCGCCAGCGGAACCGGGCGGCGCGCAGGGACGGGACGAGGGCGGCCGCCCGTACGGCGAGGTTGTTGAGGATCGGGGTCCACATCATCGCCCCGAACCCCCCCCTCGGGCGTTCAGGACCTGACCGAGGCCATGACCGTGCTGTTCCTCAGGACCGAGTCCTGTTCCCCCTGCGCCCGCCCGGACGTCGTGGCAGCCGTCACCGATGCGCCAGGTACGTCCGGAAAGCTTGCTACAGAGCCTTGTTGGCCGATCCGGGCACGGCGGTCTGCCACTCGCCGACGGTCTCGACGACCTGCCCTCCCGTGCCGGGCTTCCGGCGCGGCAACCCGAACGGGCGATCACCGGGGTCGAGGGTGGGCGCGACGCCGCGCATGTCGTACTCGGCGGCTGTCAGTGCGAGCGCGTCGCACATCGTGCGCCACTGCAGGGCATTGCCGGGGCGCACCTCACGCCGGTGATCGGCGGACGCCACGGTCTGGTACCAGACCCGCGTTCCCGCCACGAGGCCATCTTGGTGAGCATGTCACCCAGAGAGAGTCACGTACGGTGATGGCGCGACGGCCAGTCGTCAGGACCTCAGCGTTGGCTGAGTGTTGAAGGCTGCCCCACCGGACGTTGGTGAATGGTGACTGCGGCGCGGCTGCTTCAGTAGCGGTCTGGTCCGTTCAGTAGCGGTCTGGTCCGTTCGGCAGCGGCCTGGGCGTGGTGGTGTTCTGGCGTCTGGTGCTGCCTGCCGGATTGGTGCAGGTCACGTCCTCGGTCGGCAGCTGGCCCGTCGTCAGATAGCTGTTGACCGAGGTGTCAGCACAGCCGCCCTGGGGGTACACGATGTGGCCTTCCCCGCCTTCAACCGTCACCATGCGGGAGCCCTTCAGTGCGCGGTGCAGCCCCTGCCCGCTGGACAGCGGGGTGTTCGGGTCCCATTCGTTCTGCACGATCAGGACGTTGGCATGCTTGTCCATGAGGGTTGCCGGCTCCAGCGGCTTGTCCCAGAAGGCGCACGGCTTGATGTTGGAGGAGATGTCCCCGAACAGCGGGTAGATCTTCTTGTCGCGGGCTGCGTCCTTTGCGTACTGCTCGGGATCGCGGGGCCAGGTGTCGGTGTCTCCGCACACCACTGACCACCACACCGCCGTACTGTTGTCTGCGGGCCGTTCGTCCGCTCCGGCTATTGCGGGGGCGTCCGGACTACGTTCGGTCAGTGCCTTCTTCAGTTTCTCGGCGTCCGTGCCCGCGGGCAGCGGCTTGCCCTCGGATGCCGCCTTCAGGGCCGAGAACAGCTCCGTGAAGAACGGCGGGTAGTAGGCCAGGCCCCGCGCGTTTGCACGGATGTCGTCCCCGGTGACCTCCGGGGGCCATCCCCGTCCGTTGAACTTGATCGGCTCCTTGTCGGCGCCCTCGACCAGTGCCCAGAAGGTGTCGGACACCGCTTCCGGGCTGTCGCCCAGCCCGAACTCGGCGTTGTGCTCGGCTGCCCATTTCGTCCACCGGTCGAAGTCCGGTGTGGACTGTTCCGCCCAGACCTGTTGCATGCCCCGCCAGACCCGGGCCGGATCCACCCCACTGTCGAGGACGAAGCGATCGGTCCGCTCGGGGAACATCTGGGAGTAGACCGCGCCTACGTACGTGCCGTACGACCCGCCCAGGGCGGACAGTTTCTGCTCGCCCAGCGCCGCGCGTATGGTGTCGATGTCGCGTGCCTCGTTCCGGGTGGTGATGTACGGCAGCACGTCACCGGCCTTCTCCCGGCACTTGTCAGCCACCGCTTTCGCCCATGCCACGTCGGAATCGAAGGTCTCCGGCCGGTAGGGGCGCTGGAAGTTCTGCTCCTCCTCGGTCAGCCCGCATGTGATCGGGCTGGACTTGCCCACACCGCGCGGATCGAAGCCGATCAGGTCGTACTGCTCACGGACGCCCTGGGGGAGCGAATTGTCTTCGACAAGAGGACGGTCGAGCCCGGATCCTCCTGGCCCTCCAGGTATGAGGAGGAGAGCCCCATGTCGCTTGGCCGGGTCCGTGCTCTTGATCCGGGAGATCGCGAGATCAATCGTGGGGCCATCAGGATGCTGGTAGTCGAGTGGGACCTTCAGCGTGGCGCACTCGAACGACTCTTGCTGATCAGGGTCGCACCGCTGCCATTCGGGCTTCTGGTCCAGATACCGGCCTGCCGGTGCAGCGGTGGCCTGTGTCACAGCGAGCAGGGGCAGACTGGTGGCGACGAGTCCCGTGGTGGCGAGCAGAGGCGCGAGGCGTTTCCGACGCACGAAGATGTTCCCTTTCGTTGGAGGCACGGACCCGGACACTCTGCCGCCAAGTCCTTTGGACCTGCTTCGACGGTGCCTTACGGGAATGATGCGCACCCAAGTCACGACATGACAGCCTTGGGCACTGGCCACGCTGCAACCTGCGGATCGTGTGGGCAAGAGCAGATCGTGCAGCCGGCGGGGTGGATTTTCGTCCTCCGATCGGCCGTGCGCCGAATTCCGCTCTGGTAATGGCGCTCTCGGGATCAAGGGTGACGATCACGACATTGCTTCCGGAGGCGGCTCTCGTGCACCCTCACGGTCGCGCCTTGCTCCCGCAGCCCCGGATCCGACAGATGGCGAAGCAACACGATCGTGCGGACGGCACGTCCGACCTCGTGAAAGGAGGCGGGGCCACCAGCCGGTCCCCTGCGCGGCTCGCGCCAGGTGCTCCGGGATGCCGCGGGCCGGCAGGCGCTGGTCCAGCTCGGCTTCCAGTGCGGCGGCGGAGGCGGTGCGCTCGCGGCCTTGGCGCTGTTTGAGCGAGGGGTACCCCTGTGGTGGCGGTCGGGATGCCGGCCTGCTCGCGGAACTGGGGGATCCGCGGTTCCACGCGCTCCCAGAGCAAGAACACGCTGCGGTCGCGTGAGGTCGCAACGAAACGGCGCGTCGACGCCTTCACGCTGGAGGCGTCCCAACGGCGGTACGCCGGTGCCGGCCCCATCCGCACGGAGAAGGCGCCCGCCTCCCGCAGATGCCGCATGAGCGGAACGAGCCAGCTGTCCATCGCGGACCCCTGCCAGTCCACCACGGGCCCCTCGGGCAGATAGGCGAAGTACCTCCTGGTCCCGGGGAAGCGACGGCAGAGAACGATTCCGGCGCCGGATCCGGCGGCGGCAGCCGGCGGGTCCGACGGCCGGGCTCGACCGGCCTGTACAGGCCGGGGTCCGGATGGTGCCGTCGACCCGTTGGCCTGCCTGTAAGGGCGCGACTGCCCGGTGGGTGGGGACGAGACTCGTAGAAGTCGAAATTCTTCACATTCAAGGCGGATCTATCGTGCAATGGGAAAAGTATCCGGATGCCCTGTGCTGCATTTCATCGCACACCGGCACTCCAGCTCCGGCTTCGGTTGCCGATGTTCTCGAGGCGTGCCGCCAGGTGGTGAATCCTGATCTTCTCGTCGAGGAGCGCGAGGGGAGCCTCCCCGCTCTCATCGGCGACCTCAGGGCGGAGTATGGGCTTCCGGCCGACTCCGAGCCGCCTCAGGACTTCGTCCAGTACCTGTGGCTCATCCTCACGGCAGAATACGACGGGGGGTTCGTCTTCACGCTGGCGGAGGACGGGAGCAAGTGGGTCGCGCCCGCCCCCGACACCCCCTATTCATCCTGGGTCCCGTACGGCGAGTCCGCTCTGCAACATGCGGAATCGATCGATGTGACGGGTGCAGCGGACGCTTTCTATCCCGCACTGGAGAACGCTGCCTGGAGTTCCCTGGCGATCATCGGAGCCACTCCGGGAATCAATGACGCAGATGTCGTGGTGGTCCCGAACGATTTCAACCTGCAGGGGAACAATACTGCGATCACCATCAAGTCAGCGCAGCAGGTCAAGATCTTTCACCTCGCAGTGGAGGCATGCGCGGACAAGAGGGAGTGGACGGGCAGATTTGATGTGAAGAAGGTTCAGGAGCGACTTCACATCAATACGATCCTACTGAAGCAGGGCCTGGCGGAAAACGCCGGCACGGAGCTGGAGGGAACCCTCTGGCACGAATGGGGCCATGTAATTCTCGACGCGCCCGAGTCCGGTCGGGTATTCGCCCACGAGCTGGCGAATATACTTCAGCAAAAGGGCGGGGAAACCACTCTCGCATGGTATCGGAACCGCTCCAGGGGATACTACGCCCGAACGGCCGTGGAGCCCGGTATCGATGCGCTCACGGCTGTCGTCTCCAAGTTCCTTCCCGAGCAGGAACTTGCGGAGTTCCAGGCCATTGCGGGACAGGTGGCCACGACCAGGCAGACGGCACGGGACAGGCGGCGGGCGAATCAGCTCCCCGCGGCCCCTGCCCCGGTCGAGCCCGGTGACGTGATCAGTGGCACTCTGCAGGAGCTGAGGGACCGTATCGGCCCTGCGGCACGTACCGCGAAGTTCATGGGCAAGCTGGAGGCCGGCGGCAGGGTCAGACTGGCGGACATCACGTGGGGAGTCATCAGGATCGACACGCTCACGGGGGGTGAAGAACGGTACGAGCTGAGGCGCATCTCGTGACCCGGACGCGGCGTGACCCCCGGCGATGACGGGCGGGAGCGTCACCGCCTACCACCCGGGATCGGCCTTGCCGCCGGCGTCCGAGACGTTGATCTGCTGGAACACCCTGGCGGAGATCCTGAGGATCGCCTGCAGCACCATGTGGTCCTCGATCCGGAACCCTGCCGAAGAGGCGACACCGAGCACCTTCAGGTCGATATCCAACGCCTTTTCGCTCGAGGCGGTCACAGGCCGGCTACCGCCTGCATCGGGAAGGTAATAGTTCTGCCGATGCGATTCGATGACATCGTTGCGAGAGTCATCGGCCGGCCCGACGATATCGGATAGGATCATCGACTTGAGGATGTCACCCATGAGGCTCAGCGCAGTGTCCGCAGTGATGAGTCCGCTGAAAGCCTCATGCGCGAGCATCCGGGTAACGATGACACGGAGCGCCCGCTCGTTCTGAGCCTGCCGCTCGCTTTCTTCCTGGCCGCGGATTACGTCTTGGACCCTTCTGTCGATCCATTCGGACGAGCACTGCTCAAGGGCGTGCAGCTCCGCCTCGTCGAGCCTGATCCTCTCGATCATTCCCCTTTCGATGTCTGCGGACACATCACCCCTGTCGCGCCTATTTTCGAGAATGTCCCGCGATTTTTCGATTACCTCTCTCAGCTTCGACACCTTTCGATCCAGCAGGGCCTCTGCATCGGAATTCAGTATCGCCAGCCGCCGGGCCTTGGATTGCTCCAGCTCCCTCGCCTTCTCTTCCTGGTCATCCGCCGGGGCCCGCCCTCCTCCCGCGACGACGAAGGGGGGACCGTTGAGCTTGCGACGGGAGGCTTCGGCGATTCGCAGGACATCATCCACGAGATCCCGAATGTACTTCGAGTTGGCATCTGATTCAGAGTTTTTAATCAGCGTTTTACTGAGCGCGGATATCCTTTTCTCTGCGGACAGCAGAAATTCGACGGTCAGCCGGTCCCCCTCGACCCGCTCCCGCAACGCCTCGCGAATTTCGACAAGGCCGTCGACGGCTGCCTGCCGATCCGGATTCTGCTGACGGTTCCTGCTCTTGCCTGTTCCCACGATCCATCTCTCTTTCGATACCGGCACGCCATCAGTTGAATGATTTGAGCTGAGCAGTCAGAATTTCTTTCATCTCCTCCAGGACCGATATCACCTGACTGTCCGGAGAGCACCCGGAGGGAGACTCCCCGGATTCAAAGAATTCGAAATGCTCCGACCATCTCGTCGATATTTCCTCGCGGATCGCCGATACCTCGTCGAGGTCGAGGACACCGACCGCCAGGACACGCTCGCGGATCTCCTCCCAAATGCGCACCCGGTCTTCGTCGCCCAGTTGCCGGAAGTCCTCGGAGGCGATCCTGCTGAAGATCCATTCAGCGGCAGATTCCGGATCGATGCCCCAGGGTCCGTCGACCGTGTTCAGCCTCGCGTAGACCCACCCGTTCACCGCACCGTCATAGCGGGCGTACATCGCCTTCTCATCGACCCACTGGGCATCCGCCCAGCCCGCGTTCAGCACCGCGAGCTGTTCGAGCAGTCCGTGCAGGTTCTCCGGGGAGAACTGCCGGAGGCCCGCCGAGAACCAGGCAGCGGTCTCACTCCCGCTCCAGGAGGACTGCTTCTCCATCAGCCACTGACTAAAGTCGTCGAAGGTGGCAGAGCGGTCGAAGAGGCATGCCAGTTCGGGAAATGCATCGGGAAGTTCTGCCACGATGCCGTCCCTGCGCTCCCGAACGGCGGAGATGAATCCGTCGAAATCGTCGCCGTTCTCAAGAGATGACATTTCCGGACTCCAATGACCCTAGTTTCCCGACTGGCGGCCCGAACGGAATCTCCCGGAGACTCGGAGTCGCCAGACCAAGGACATCAAATTACTCAACCGGGATATCCGGGGAACAGAGCCCGCCAGGAAACAGATCGGGCACTCTCCGATTGCCGGTCGGGCAACGTTGCCTGATCCCGATCATTCCGCTCTGGGGCCACCGGATTTCGGCGATCACATTCCTCTTTTCCGGACGGTACCGGCGGGAGCCGGGGGGAGGCGGGGTCGGCCGGAGGGGGCAGCACCGGGTGGTGTGGGCCTCCTCCGGTGGTTCAACCGTTCGGATGGTGAGTTGCCGCCGGGACCGGCGGAGCATCGATGTCAGTGCGGGACCCCTTCGAGGAGCCGGGTCGAGAGGCCGAGCAGGCCTCCCCCGGCGGCAGGGCCCCGCGAGCCGGAGAGGAGCACGATCATGCGAGAGACCTTCCACTGGACACGCGGCACGACGGCTGTGAAGACGACCCGGGCCTGCGCGGCCCCCGGTCCCCGCACGCTGGACCCCGTGAGCCGGCTCCTGGCCGACCTGGCCCACTACCTGATGACGCCGTGCCCCGCCGCCCCTGCCGCGGCGGACGGCGGTCGCGAACAGCGCTGACCACGCAAATCGCGGGGCCGCAGACGCGGGCGGGCATCCGCCGCCCGCGTCTGCGGCCCCGCTTCCGCTCCCGCCGGGACGCCGAAGGAATGAGGTACCGCCCATGGCAGCGTCGCCCACGACCGCTACCCCGCCGTCGGCCGACCCGGACCGCACCCGTGAGTGGCGGCGGCTGCACACGAAGCTGAAGCTCGCGACCCAGATGGGCCAGGGCATCGACGGCTACATCATCGGCGGTATGGGAATGGCGATGGGGGCGGTCACCACCGATCTGCGCCTCTCACCGCTGATGGAGGGCCTCGTCGGGGCGTCCGCGCTCATCGGCATCTTCGTCGGCGGCCCGCTCTTCGGACGGCTGGCAGACCGCTTCGGGCGCCGCCCGGTGTTCCTCGTCGACATGCTGATGTTCCTGGTCGGCTCGGTGCTCCAGTTCTTCGTCGTGGACGGCCTCCAGCTGTTCTGGGTACGCCTGGTCATGGGTGTGGCGATCGGCTGCGAGTACGCGATCGGCGCACCGCTGCTGTCGGAGTACGCACCGCGGCGCGGACGGGGCCGGCTGCTGGCCAGCCTGGAGATCAGCTGGTACGCAGGCTACGCGCTGGCGGCGGTCGTGGGGGCGGTGTTCGCGCGCGTCGACGGCGGCTGGCGCTGGTCACTGTCCAGCAGCGCCGTGATAGCCGTGATCTGCATGGCGTTGCGCGGCGGCATTCCGGAGTCCGCCCGCTGGCTGCTGAGCCGGGGCCGCCGGGAGGAGGCGCAGACGCTGATCGAGAAGTACCGCATCGAGGTCGACGTCGCCGCGGAGCTGGACGAACGCGCCGGTGCGCGCGGGGAGGGCTTCCGGGCCCTCTTCAGCCGCCGGTACGTCCGCAGTACGGTGTTCGCCAGTTTCTTCTGGGCTGCTCTCGTGCTGCCGTACTTCGCCATCGGCACCTTCTGGACCCAGGTGTTCGAGGCTCTGAACATGGGCGGCAACGCGGTGGGGGCGCTGCTCCTCTACTCCCTCACCGCGGTGGCGGGCGTCACGGCGGGCTGTCTGGTCGTGGACCGCATCGGACGCCGCAAGCTGCTCATCCCGCCGTTCTGGATCACCGCCGGCTGCCTCGCGCTCGTGGCGGTGTGGCCCACGTCCACGCCGGTCGTCGTCGGCGGGTTCCTCTTCTTCATCTTCCTCAACTCCGCCTCCAGCGCGCTGACCGCCGTCTACCCCCTGGAGGTCTTCCCCACCTCGCTGCGCGCCACCGGCGTCGGCTTCGCCACGGCGATGAGCCGCGTGGGCGCGGCCGTGGGAACCTTCCTGCTGCCGATGGGCCTGCACCGCTTCGGCGTGGAGTTCGTCCTCCTGGTCGGCGCGGGCGTCCTCGCCGCCGGCGCACTGGTGTCACAGTTCCTGGCGCCCGAGACCGCCTCGCTGGATCTGGCCGAGGCGGCGCGTACCGCACGCGGCGGCGGCATCGCGGAGCCGCACGGCGGCGCGGTGCGCCCTGACACGCGCCGTACGGGATAGAGGCCGGTGCGAGGAAAGCCGTACGGGCCGCGCCCGGTCATGGGTCCCGGTTTGCGATCCGCTGATTCGGGGCGTTTTGGGGATTGGTCTGATGGGGTGTCGACTGGCGCTGAGGGGTTGGGAGAACGTCGGTGTCCGGGATGTGGTGAGTCCTTGGCGCCGAGCGCCGGCGCGGGTGCGTCCTTCTGCTCCTCTGTGTGTCGCTGCGGGCCGTGGCGGCGTCCACGGCGTCTGCGGGCGCGTCTGGCGGCGGTGAAGGATGGCGTCGGCGTGGTCGCGGGCGCTGCGTGCGGACACGGACCGGAACCGTCGTCGGCGTCAACTCTGCAAAGAGACCGTCAAGCGAGGAGCCCATCTCGGACGCCGCCGGCCTGGGCACGACCAGCAGGCAGATGTACGAGCAGGCCCAGCAGCCCACCCGGTAACCCACATCAAGACAGGCCCCGGCGCCCCGCAGGATCGCCGGGGCCCAGTGCTGTGCCCACCCACAGCACCGCATGTCTCATCAGGTTCAGACACAGGGACTGACGGGGCGCGGCCATGAGGCACGCGGGCCGCCCGCCCCGTCGGGACGGAGCGGGCGCGGCGGGCGGGCGGCCGTCCGGTGGGCGCCGGCCTCCGTCGGCACGGCGCCCGGGACCGGTACCCGGTCCCGGGCCTGTCCGCGGCATCAGGTCGCGGAGCCCTTCGTCCAGGCGTTCCAGGAAAGGTTCCAGTCGCCGAAGCCGTTGTCGGGCCGGATCGTCCGGCCGTCGGAACGGGTGACGACGACGATGTCCCCGACGAGGGAATGGTCGTAGAACCAGGCGCCGGGGGTGTCCGGGTCCTGGCCGCCCTTGACGTCCCTCAGCCCGATGCAGCCGTGGCTGGTGTTGACGGAGCCGAAGACGTCTTCGCTCCCCCAGTAGTTGCCGTGGATGAAGGTGCCCGAGCTGCTCAGGCGCATGGCGTGGGGGACGTCGGGGATGTCGTAGGCGGGCCGGCCGTCCTCGTCCGTGAAGCCGACGGTGGACCCGTTCATGCGCATCTCGTCGCGCTTCTCCGAGATCACCATCTGGCCGTTGTAGGTGGGGCTGTCGGGGGCGCCCGCGGAGACCTTGAAGGTCTTGACCCGTTCGCCGTCGCGGACCACGGTCATCGTCTTGGTCTCGGCGTCGACGGTGGAGATCTGTGAGCGGCCGATGTGGAAGGCGACCGTCTCGTTCTGTGCGCCGCCGATCCTCACGGTGACCTCGGAGTCCGGCTCCCAGTAGTGCCGGGGGCGGAAGTCGAGCCGGGTGCGGCCGAACCAGTGGCCGACCACGTCCTGGTGGCCGGTGGAGGTGACCTGGATCGCCGACTGGACGGCCTTCTCATTGGTGACGGGTTTGTCGAAGGCCACCGACACGGGCATGCCGACACCGACCGTGGAACCGCTCCCCGGGGTGATGCGGCCGACGGCTCCCCCGGGCGCGAGGACGGTGGGGGTGTCCGCGGCCTCCCGGGGCTGTTGGGCGGTCACCTCCGGGGCGGTGGGCGTGGCCGCGTGCGCCGTCGCCGGGAGCGCCAGTGCAGCGGCCGTCGTCGCGGCCATCAGGACGGCGGTCCGGAAAACCTTCCTCACGTGTTCACCCTTCTCGTGGCGGAACCGGCCTCCATCCTGCGCCGGAGGGTGGTTCCCGGCGTCCCCCGATCGGTCCCCGTCCCGGGTCGCCCTCGGGGTGTGATCGGGGGATCCCCGGGCACGGCTTCGAGCGGCGGGGTCAGCGCATCCGGCCCCGGGTCTCCGGTACCCGTGTCAGCGTCAGGAACAGGAGCACGGCGGCGGCGGATCCCGCCAGGTAGTAACCCGGTGCGGTGGCGGTGCCGGTCGCGGTGACCAGGGCGGTTGCGACCAGCGGGGCCGTCCCGCCCAACAGCGCGTAGGCCGTGTTGTAGCTGACGGCCGCCGAAGTGAACCGGGTCCGCGTGGTGAAGACCTCCATGAAGAAGGCGTAGCAGCCGCCTCCGTAGACGCACAGCGCGACGACGAACAGCAGCTGGCCGAGGGCCGCCAGCAGGAGCGAACCGCTGGTGACCAGTACGAAGCAGGGCACGGACAACAGGGCCAGGGCCGCCGAGCCCGCGATCAGCATCGGTCTGCGGCCGACCCGGTCGCCGAGCAGGCCGCCGAGGGGCAGCAGCACCGTGTACGCCGTCATGGCCACGGCGTTGATCGCCAGTGACTGCTCACGGCTGAGGCCGCCGACGGTCTGCGCGTAGGTGACGAAGTAGCCGGCCAGGCAGTAGAAGCCCATGGCGGTCAGGCCCAGGACGACGACGACCCGGAGCATCGCGGTCCTGTTCTCGCGCAGTGCCCGGCGCAGCGGGGTGTGCCCGGTGTCGTCGCCCCCGGAGCGGATCCGCCGGAACTCCGTGCTCTCCTCGGTGTGCCGGCGGATCCAGAGGCCGATCAGTGCTGCGGGCAGGGCCAGGAGGAACGGTACGCGCCAGCCCCAGGTCGTGAAGGCGTGGTCGCTCATCGAGGCGCTGAGGAGCAGGATGAGGGTGCCCGCGACGACGGAGGGCAGCGCGGTGGCGGCCAGGGTGACGTTCAGCCAGGTGCCGCGGCGGTGGGCGGGGGCGTGCTCGAACACGAACGTCGGTGCTCCGACGGACTCGCCGCCGGCCGAGAAGCCCTGGACGAGCCGGCACAGCACCAGGAGGGCGGGTGCGGGCCAGCCGATCGCCGCGTGGGTGGGGAGCACCCCGATCGCCGCCGTCGCGACACCGATCGACAGCAGGGTGATGTGGAGGACCCCGCGGCGGCCGATCCGGTCACCGAGCGCGCCGAAGAACAGTCCGCCCAGGGGGCGGGCCGCGAACGCGACGCCGAAGGTGGCGAAGACGGCGAGCAGCCCCACCAAGGCGCTGTCGTCGGGGAAGAAGAGGACGGACAGGGTGACTGCCGAGAGACCGTAGAGCGTGAAGTCGTAGAACTCCACGAACTGGCCGACGCTTCCGGAGGCCAGGGCCCGCCGCTGCATCGGGGTGGTGCGCCAGGGGCGCAGGGCGGTGGAGCCGTTCGCGATGGTCGTGGTCATGAGGGTCCTCCGGGCGTACGGATCGGGACACCGCGCTGTTCCGCCACCCGGGGGGCCTGCGCAACCGCCCGGCGCGGGGCTTCCTGCCGTGGTGCTAGGACGGCGGAGCGACCGGGCTCGCGGGTGTCGCGGTGCCCGGTGCGCGGGGCCCCGGCCCGTCGGCGTCCGGGCGGCTGTGGGAGACCCGCAGGTCCGGGAGCCGGAAGGCGCCGGCCGTGATGAGGAGGCAGGTGCAGACGACGACGGAGAAGCTGATCCGCAGGGACCAGTGCTCCGCGATGAAGCCGATGGCGACCGGCCCGAGCAGCAGCCCGCTGTACCCGAACATGCCGGCGCGGCTGATCGCAGCCGCGCTCCGGGCGCCGCCCGCCAGCCCCGCCAGGGAGAACGTCAGCGGTACGACGACGCAGACCGCGGCGCCGACCAAGGCCAGGCCGACGAATGCCGCGCCCACCCACTCCGTTGCCGTCAGGATCCCGAAGCCGAGGGCGGCCAGCAGCCCGGCACCCGCCAGCAGGACGCGTCCTCCGGCCTTCTCGGTCAGCCGGTCGCAGAACAGCCGTCCCGCCAGCATCGCCAGCTCGAACACCGGGTAGCCGAGCGCCGCTACGGCTTCGGACACGCCGAGGCTGTCGTGGAGGTGCAGGCTGCTCCAGTCCGCCACGGATCCCTCGGCGAGGAAGGCGCAGAACATCAGCGCGCCCAGGAGGTAGATCACGCGTGGCAGGGGTCCGCTCCCCGCGGCGGTCTCCTGCCGGTCGGCGTCGTCCGGGTCCTGGGCCCGGAAGTGCGGCACCGTGAAGAGGGCGATGGGAAGGGCCAGTACGGCGGCCAGGGCCACGGATGCGGTGAACCCGAGTCCGGCGGCGGCGGTGCCCGCGCCCAGCAGTCCGCCCAGCACCGCGCCCAGGCTCCACCCCGCGTGCATCTTGCCCATCAGCGGGCGCCCGGAGGCGCGTTCGAGTTCGGCGGCCTGTGCGTTGGCGGCTACGTCGACCAGGCCGAACAGGGCGCCGAAGACCAGCCCGCCGGCCGCGAGGAAGGGGAAGTTGGGCGCGAAGGCCAGCAGGGACAGGCTCGCCACGGCGGCCGGTACCGAGTACCTCAGGACGCGGTGGCTGCCGTGGGCCGCCATCAGGCGGGCGGCGAAGTACATGGCCGCGAGCGCGCCGGTGCCCCAGGCGAGCACCTCGATGCCCACCTGGGCTTCCGACAGGTCCAGCTTGTCGCGCAGCGCGGGTATGCGCACCACCCAGACCGCGCTGATCGCTCCCACCAGCGCGAAGGTGGCGGCCGTGGCCCGCCGGGCCCGGACGAGTTCGGTCGCGGACATGAACAGCCCTTCCTCCCGTGCGCGCATCCAGTAGCGCCGCGATCCGGCCGGGCCGCCGCGTAACCCGCGGCCCGCACGCACCGGTCCAGTGGACGACGGACGCGGGCCTCCCGGCAGCCCCCGATCGAACCCACCGGAGGGTGAAGCGCGCCGCCCGGGCCTCGGGCAGCCGGCCGGGGCCGCCCGAAGTGCTGCCCGGCAGGCCGCCCGGTCGGCGCTGTGGCGCATTTGGGGCGTATAAGACGCTGGGCTCGGACAACGATCACCGGGATGGACCCGGGGCGCGGAGATCATCACTCCGGCGGGGGCGCTGTCCACCGTGGCACGGCCGGGAACCGGGGCCGTGCCTTCCAACATCACAACGGGCCGCAGGCGTGTGGTCGGGGACGGAGCGCAATGTCGAAGCGACGCAAGCGGAGGCCGTGGAAGGTGGTGGTCGCCGTCGCCGCGGTCGCCGGGGCGTTGTTGCTGATGCTGCCGGAAACGCAGGAGCGTGCGATGGCGGAGGACGAACCCCAGGGGCCCGTCCTCACGATCCAGAACAGCACTCCCACGACCTTGTACGTCGCCGAACAGGCCAACTGGTACCCCGCACCGGGCGAACTGAAGCCGGGCGAGTCGGTACAGCTGGAATCCAATGCGCTTCCCGGCACCACGGGCAGTTCCCTGACCTACAGGACGGCCTGGCATGAGTACGTGGTCCTGAAAGTGTTCCAGGGTGCGGTCGAATGCGATGCCCCGCACACCCGGCTGACCTGCGCACAGGACCTCACGGGCAACAGCATCGTGATCACCTCGACCCAGACCGAGCCCAAGCCCCCGAAGGTGACCGCGAATGCCGACCGGCCTCGGGCCGACCGGGGTGACGAGGTCACCTACACGGTCACGGCCGAGAACCCGGGGCCCGCAAAGCTCACCGGTGTCACGCTGATGCACCAGGTTCCCGAGGGCACCACGCTCGTACAGAACACCCTGAAGCTGAACGACAAGCCGTACGACAGCTCCAAGGCCCAACCCGATGCCGAGGGCCGCATACCGTTGAAGGCGGGCGACCTGGCCGCCGGCGGAAAGGCCACCTTCACCTTCAAGGCGAAGGTGAAGGACGACGCCGTCAACAGCACGATGGACCTCACCCCCGAGGTCGCGTACGGGGCCCAGTACTACGACCGGCTCTCCGTCCGCTCGGCCCCGGTCCGCACCGCCCTGGCGTCGGCCGACCTCTCCGTGTCCGGCGCGTTCACCCCCGACAAGCCCGTCGCCGGGCAGAAGACCTCCTACGAGGTGACGCTCCGCAACGCGGCCGGCGGCGACGCCGCACGGAACACCAAGCTGCGGGCCACGGTGCCGGAGGGGCTCACGAACGTGTCGACGCGCCTGGACGCCCCCAAGGGTGACTGCAAGCTGACCGGCAGCGAGATCGAGTGTGGTCTCGACACGCTGGCCGCGGGCCAGAGCGCCAAACTCACCGTCACCGGAACGCTCGACGCCGGGCACGGCAACCGCTCCCTCCAGGTGAACGCCAAGGCCTCGGCCTCGACGTTCGACCCGATGCCGAACAACAACGAGACGGTGCTCGTCGCCTCCTCGAAGGCCGCCAGCGACCTGTCGGCCGACATCGTCTCCTCCGCCGGTACCTCCGCCACGGCCGGCGACTCCGCCACCTACACGGTGCGGGTCCGCAACGCCGGCCCTTCCCGGGCCGAGGAGGTCAAGGTCGGCGTGGAACTTCCGCAGGGTCTGGCGCGCACCGGCCACACCACCGGCAAGGGCGCCTACGACACGGGGACGGGCCAGTGGCTGCCCGGTTCCCTCGGCGTCGGCGAGACCGCGGAGCTGAAGGTCACCGGCACCCTGCCGGCGGATGTGGCGGAGGTCGTCGCCAAGGCGGCCGTCTCCGGGAAGCACGAGGACCCGGCGCCGGACAACAACACGTCCGAGGTGAAGACCGCCATCGCCCAGAGCGCGGACGTGTCGGTCGAGGCCGCTTCGGAACCGGCCGGCGAGGCCAAGGCGGGGGACTCGGTCGCGTACACCTTCACCCTGCGCAACGCCGGTCCCTCCACCGCCAAGGACGCCGCCGTCAGCGTGCAGTTGCCGCCCGGCATGACATCCAGCAGCCACGAGGCCGACCACGGCGAACTCGACCCCGCCACCCGGGTCTGGAAGGCCGGTGACCTCGCCAAGGGCGGCTCTGCCAAGCTGACCGTACGCGGGCTGCTGCCCGCCGACGTCGACGAGGCCACCGCGAGCGTCACGGCCTCCTCCGCCACACCCGACCCCAAGCCGGAGAACAACACCGCCGACAGGACCGTCAAGGTCAGGCAGAACGCCGGCCTGTCCCTGGCCATGGTCATCGACGAGCGGGAACCGAAGGCCGGCTCCACCGTCGCCTACACGGTCAAACTCCACAACTCCGGCCCTTCGACCGCCAAGGGCGTCGAGGTCACCGACCGGATGCCCAAGGGGTTCGAACTCCTCGAACACAAGACCGGCGCGGGCTCGTTCGACCCCGGCTCCGGCATCTGGAAGGCCGGCGACGTCCCCGTCGGCAAGACCGTCGAGCTGGTGCTCAAGGGCAAGCTGCCCGCCGACACCGCCGACCTGACCAACAGCGCGGAGATCACCAAGTCCGCCGTTCCCGACGGGGACTCGGTGCCCGGCGACGGCGGTAAGACCAAGGACGCCCACCGCGCGCAGGTGAGCACCCCCGTCAAGCAGGTCGCCGCCCTCAAGGTCACCAAGGAGGTGGACGACCCCACGCCGTTCACCGGCGACCGGTTCGTCATCAGCACCAAGGTCCTCAACCAGGGGCCGTCCACCGCCCGCAACGTCCACGTGCAGGATCTGCTGCCCCCGGACCTCGAGTACGTCTCCGACGACTCCGACGGCGCCTACGACCCGAAGACGGGCGACTGGCGTCCCGGCGACCTCGCCTCCGGCGCCGACGCGACCCTGAAGATCACGGTGACCACCGCCACGGTCCGGACCCTCACCTCCCAGGTGCGGTACGCCGCGTCCGACGCCTACAACCCGACGCCCTGCATCGGGGTGTGCGCCGAGGTCGAGATCACGGCCAAGGCCCAGCCGGATCCGCCGGAGTCCGGCGACCCGGACGCCACCGACCCCGACGGTGACGGGGGCGACCCCGCCGACTCCGGCGGCACCGGGGGCGACTCCGGCGACGCGAGGGACAGCGGGGACAAGGCGGGTGCGGCGGACAAGGCGGATACGGGGGACAAGGGCATCGGCGGTGTGCTGGCCTCCACCGGATCCACGGCGCTGGCCGTGGGAGGTGGCGCCCTCGCGGTCCTCGGGGTGGGCGCGGGCCTGTACTACCTGGCTCGCCGCAGGTCCGGCTGACCGGCCCGGAAGGACGCCCGGCGGTGTGCGGGAGGCGGGGCCGCGGGAGCGGGCCGCCCCCGCACACCGCCGGGCGTCAGCGCGTCAGCGCGTCAGCGCGTCAGCGCGTCAGCGCGTCAGGGCATCCGAGATGAGGGATGCGGCCACGGGCGCGGCCCGGACGAAGCCGAAGAAGGGCCCGAAGTCCTGTGTGGCGACGAACCCCGTCATGTGGAAGCCCGGTACCGTCGTCCGCTGCCGTTCGTCCAGCACGGGGAAGCCGTCCCGCGTCGCGATCAGGTCGGTCACGGGGCGCAGATAGGGGATCCGTCCGACGTCGGCGCGGTAGCCGGTCGCGAGGATCACCTGGTGGGCGCTGAGCACCTGCCCGTCCGTGAGGGTGAACCGCAGTCCGCTGCCCGTGCCCGCCCGTTCGACCCGGCGCACGTCGCGTTCGGCGTGCACGTGCACCACCTCGGGGTCCAGGAGCGGAGGGAGCCACGGTTCGAGGGTGGCGCGCCCCGCCGTCCAGCAGCGGGTGACGATCTCCTGCCGCTCCTCTTCGGGCAGGTGCCGCCACCATCCCGGTTCCTTCAGGGACTTGTCGAGATAGTCGTCGAAGAAGGACCAGCTGACGTGCTCGAAGCGGGGCACGGGATGGCGGTGGACCAGGTCCACCCGGGCGGCGCCGTGTCCGGCCGCCAGCGCGGCGCACTCGTAGGCGCTCTGCCTGCCTCCCACGATGACGACGTGCCGGCCGGCGACCCCGTCGAAGTCGACGGCGTCGCTGCTGTGGAGGGCGACCTCGCGCGGCAGGGTCTCGGCCCAGGCGGGGCGGTGCGCGAAGTGCTGTACCCCCGGGGCGGCGACCACGGCCGCCGCGCGGACCGAGTCGCCCCCGGCCAGCCGGACGCTGAACGCCCCGGCTTCCGGGACGACCGAGGCGGCGTACTCCTCGACCACGTCGAGCTGTTTGCGCTCCCGGAACCAGCGGGCGTAGTCGAGGAAGGACGCCAGGGGGAGCGGCAGGTCGGCCGGTGTCCCACGGGCCGCCAGATAGGCCTCCATGGTGTGCGTGCCGGCCGCGTCCAGATGCCAGTCCGTGCCCGAGCGCAGCAGCATCCGCGCCGGCATGTGGTCGGTCCAGAACCCCATGGGACGGCCCAGGACCAGTGTCCTGAGCCCCTTCTCCTGCGCGGCGGCGGCCGTGGAGAGCCCGAAGGGGCCCGCGCCCACGACGACGAGATCCAGTCGGTCTTCCACAGCGGCCTCCGTGCTCTGCTCGTCCCGGCGCCATCGTATGACGCGGAAGCCGGGGCCGCCGGTCCGGTCGGATTCCATCCCGCCCCTCTGTTGCGCAATCGGGCAGGGCGTGAATTTCCTTCCGGGAAACGGGACGCCCCAAGGAATGCCCGAGACCACCTTCTTCGATGAACAGGGACACGCTAATGTGACGAGCCGATCACACCGGATCCGGACTTCCCCAGCGAGGAACAGCATGAATGTTCAGGAGTATTCGTTTACCGTTTGGGCACATGCTCTGATCGAGGCGAAGGAATATCTCCAAGCCGATGGCTGGGAAGATTTCAGAGAGGGGTTCACCGCATACTGCGGAGATCGTCTCTACGACGTCGACGGGTTCTCCGACGCCGCGGAAGACCTGTGGAGGTACTGGTCCGAATCCCGCCCGTTCCCCTCGGATGCCCTGGAGCTCGCCACCCTGGTGAAGGAGTACGCGCACAACGCGGCATTTCCGGACCCGTTCGAATCTCCGGCCGAAAACCAGTCGAGCAGGTCAGTGGAAGGCGCCTATCAGCACATCATGCAGACCGTACCGGGGGCGGAGAACATACCCACATACGAATTGTTGTCCATCATGCTCGAAACGATCGACACGATCGAGCCGACCACACACGCGCAGTAACACCCGACGGAGGGCGGAGGACCCGTATGGAGCCCAGGGAAGAGAAGGACGTATCGCCCGAGATTTGGGGCCGGCTGAGAAAGGAAGTAGCGGACTACTTCGGCAACGGCAACGGCGGCGACCTCGCGCGCCTGCGTCAGGACCTGGTCGACGCGATGAGTCGTGTCGACAGGCTGCGCACGGAGATGGGTGCCGCGAAGCAGCAGGGGAACGCGCAATCGACCCGGGTTCTGCGAGCAGAGGCATACCGGGAGAAGCGCAAGGTGGCCGGCAGAGTGAAAGAGATCCTCGCATCGGGCAATCTGAACATGCCCGAAGGCGCCAGAGACTCCATCGAGGAGATCGCCAATTTGCTGACCGGAGACGAAACCGCGTTCATCGGTGACGATCCCGGCTGCTACACGGTCGAAGAGGTCGACAAATTCCTCAAGCAAAAGCTGGCTGGCAGAGCGCAAGAACTGGCAGTCTATGACAAATTCGTCGAGCAATTCATTTCAGGCCTCCAGGCCGGGGAAAGTCGACGCGCCGCAGACAGCAGGGGAAAAATGGAGGCGGCGACCAGGGTTGCCGCAGAGCACGCCCGGGCGGCGGAGCAGGAGCGGAACGACAAGAAGAAGAGGGAGAAAGCACAGGCGTCACGAAACAATCTGACCGATAGATTTCAGACCGTTTTGGCGGAATATACCGCCGACGAGCCGGGAAGCACGAGGTCTTTCCTGACCATCGATAACAGGATGTACACTGCCAACTCGCGCGATCCGGCGCGTATGCAGGCACTCAAAGCCGTGCTCGACTCCCGCCGGAACGGAGATCCGCTCAAGAGCCGTGCGACCGACGTGGGAGCCTGTGCGGAGCCCAAGGCCCTGGCGTTGTACCTCCAGGGCCGGGGCGTCGACGTGGCCCACGGAGACAGCACCACCATCCTGAGGGCATTGAAAGGCCTATCCGGTGCGAAGTGCCATTCGTTCAACAACGGGAACTACATAGAGCCCTGCGTCAACTGTCATCCCTGGATGCAGAGCCTGGGAATCCATTCCAGTTTCGGTTCCTGAACCGGTTCCGGTCCGGAGGAGCGCAGCCTGCCCATGGCCGCGTAGGCATCGTGGCGGACGGAGACGGCCAGCTCGGTGAAGCCGAGGGAGGCGTAGAAGCGCCGGGCCGGTACGGCGGATCGGTCGCGGGTCAGCAGGATCCACCGCTGGGAGACCGGCCGGCACAACCCGGCCATGAGCGCACTGCCGACCCCACGGCGCCGCACCCCCGGATCGACGTGCAGTTCCAGGACGGTGTAGGGACGGCCGAGCCCCACGAACGGCCGGTCCCGCGGGGTGTCCCCCAGTTCCTCCATGAGATGGCGCGCCCAGTGCCAGGCAGGGTCCAAGGGGGCCCCGTACGCGTACCCGACGAGCTTCCCGGCACTGAAGGCCCCGACGGCGGCGACCTCGCGGGACTCCGCCCTCCCTCGCAGCATGGCGAGCCGCATCCGCTCCTCGAAACGGTCGAAGCCGTTGGCACGGCACTGAACGGCGAGCACCTCTTCCAGGTGCTCGCTCAGTACCAGGGGCGCGTACGAGATCGCGGCGGCGGGGCCTGCGACGGGGTCCGGTGGATTCTCCTGCGTACTGCGCGACACTGCCGGGGCTCCTCTCGCCGGGGAATTCACCCCATGGCAGCAGCGGGCACGGATCCGGGTCAGGGCCCGGAGGGCTGCTCTTCGGGCAGCCGAACGGGCCTGCGGTTCCCGCACCGGTCGCATCCGTCGGCTCCCCGAGGTGCGCACCGCTGCCGGGCATGGCCTGATGGGGCGTGGAAACCGACCTTCCGTCCCGGCGGTCCGGCCCGGCGCGGTACCCCGGACGACCGTTCCGTACCCGGGTGCGGTCCCCAGGGGCCCTCCCGGTCCTGGTGTCCATCGGTACGGCCGTCAGAGGGATGACCGATGGTGAACCGACTCAGAGCGCTCCCCCGCGCCGCCGCGGCGAGTGTGTGTGCCGGACTGCTGCTGACGGCCTGCGGGTCGAACGACAATGCCGGACCGGCCACGGCGACGTCCCCCGGTGTCGGCAGTGGGGCGATCGACTGCGGGCAGGCCAAGGGCCAGGTGCTTGCCTCGGGTTCCAGCGCGCAGGCCAATGCCATGAGCCTGTGGACCAACGCCTTCATGGCCGCCTGTCCCGGGGCGGACGTCAACTACAAGGCATCGTCCTCCGGGGAGGGCGTCACGGCGTTCACCCAGGGAACGGTCGCCTTCGCCGGCACCGACACCCCCCTGCAGCCCGCCGAGGTGGCGGCCTCCAAGCAGGCCTGTCCGGGAGGGAAGGGCATCGACCTGCCGATGGTCGGCGGTCCCGTGGCGATGGGCTACAACCTCCCCGGCGTCGACAAGCTGGTGCTGGACGCCCCCACCGCCGCGGAGATCTTCACCGGGAAGATCACTAAGTGGAACGATCCCGCCATCGTCCGTCTCAATCCCGGGACCGACCTGCCGGCCCAGACCATCCAGTCCTTCCACCGGTCCGACGACTCCGGCACGACGCAGAACCTCGGCCTCTACCTCGGCAAGGCCGCACCGGCCCAGTGGCCCTACCCTCCGGCCAAGCCGTGGCCCGCGCCGGGCGGGCAGGCGGCGGCCGGGTCCTCGGGTGTCGCGGCGCAGGTCAAGCAGGTGGCGGGGGCCATCGGCTACTTCGAGCTGTCCTACGCCACCTCCCAGGGCATCCCCACGGTCCGCCTCGACACCGGGGCGGGAACCCCCGTCGAGGCCTCGCCCGCGAGCGCCTCGAAGGCCATCGCCCAGGCGAAGCCGGCGGGCACCGGCGGGGACCTGGCCCTGGCCCTCGACTACACGACCAAGGCGGAGGGCGCCTATCCGCTCGTACTGGTCACCTACGAGATCGTCTGCGACACCGGCAACGCGAAGAGCACGCTGCCCAGCGTGAAGGCCTTCCTCGCCTACACCGCCTCACCCGGCGGACAGGACATCCTCACCAAGGCTGCCTACGCTCCCATCCCCGAGGCGGTCATCACCAAGGTCCGGGCCGCCATCGCCTCCCTTTCCTGAGGACCGGTGGCCGGGCACACCTGGCTGAATGCGACCGCCGGCCGGGGACGCTACAGCTCTCCCTCCACCGGGGGGTCCCGGTAGGCGACCTGCTTGCCGAAGAACTCCAGCCATTCCCTCTCCGGTTCGGAGAGACCGTTCATGAGCTCGGCCTGCTCGGCGGAGATCGGCTCGTCGGGATTCTCGTTCCGCAGCTGGAACGCCAGCGAGAAGATCCGTGTCACCCTCAGGTAGGCGCTGTGCAGCGCGTCGTCCTTCGTGA
This sequence comes from Streptomyces sp. NPDC004667, assembly GCF_040609475.1. Lineage (NCBI taxonomy): Bacteria > Bacillati > Actinomycetota > Actinomycetes > Kitasatosporales > Streptomycetaceae > Streptomyces > Streptomyces sp. NPDC004667. Next base: position 42,905 of record NZ_JBEXKC010000047.1, read on the forward strand.
TGAACCGGAAGTACCTCGCCCGGACCGTGGGACGGTGTTCGAGCTCGGCGAGGGCACGCTGGATCGTTTCGAACCGTTCGAGATCATCGGCGATCCGGGAGACCTCGTCGAACCGCATGAGCGGCTCCACCCAGTCCGCGAGGGAGTCCATCAGCTCCTGTGGCAGCCCGAGGTGATCCAGTCCGACCGGGATCCCGTTCTCCAGTTCCCTGGTCGCCTCGTCGAGGACGCGTACGTGCCCGTAGAGGCGGCCGAGTTCGTCCATGGGGGTGAGCTGCCGGCCCGAGGGGTCGAGAAGGATCCCGTCCTCGACGGTGAAAGCGCCCGCCGGAACGCCGAGCGTCTCCTGCACGGCCAGCAGCTGCTCCAGCCCCGGATCGTCCCTCTTCAGCTCCAGCAGACGGCGGGCGTCCTCCATCCCGTACGAGGTGACCGACAGCCTCTGCCGGTCCTGCGCGTAGAGGGTGAGCGTCTGGAACCCGGCGTCGCGGAGCTCCGCTTCCCCCTCGTAGCTCAGGAAGAAGGTCACGTCCCAGCGGTCCGCGCCCGAGCCCGGCCCGAATCCCGAGGCCGCCGCGCTGCACGTGAATCCCCGGCCCCGTTCCTCCCGGTAGGAGTGGATGCCGTCGAGGACGTTGGACGGGGTCGCGGGCGCACCGCCGGAGAGGAGGGTGAACCGGCGCACCCCGGGGTAGTCCCCCGCCGGCGCGGGCAGGCCGGGGTTCACGTCCCTGGTGGCCCGGCTCCAGTTGCGAAGGACGCCCCGCAGCGCGTCACGGCGGTCGTCGGGGTGGAACCGGCCGTCCTTCAGGGTGCCGCGCCTGCCGTTCACCACCACCTGCGCCTCGCCGTCGGCCGGGTTGACGTGGAGCACCCTCACCTCCACGGACTCGGCCGTCGCGCCGAGTTCTGAGCGGGCCCGTTCGAGCAGTCTCAGGAGTGCCTCGCGGTCCCTGGTGTCCGTCAGGACCCGGGGGTTGGCCAGTTCGTCGAACTTCACGGCGAGCGAACCGAGGCGCAGGACCGGTCCGGCGAACGGGATGAACGGGGCGGCGCCCTCGAGGGACGTACCGGACGACGTGTTCGCCCATTGGAGTGCGGGAGCCACGGCCGGGCCCGCGGTGGTCGCGGTGTACGAGGCCTCCGCGGCCACCTTGCCGGCCGACTCGCCCGACGGCGGAACCCGGTATTCCCGGCCGATGTGTTCGGTCACGACTTCCCGGTGCGCGGCGTCGGCGTCGGCGATCTTCGCGATGGTGAGGCGTTCGATCAGGTTCAGCGCGACGGTGAGCGTGCTCGCCGCGGACACGGCCGCGGCGGTGATGGCGGGCGACACCGCGACCGCCAGCAGGCCGAAGCTCTGGATCAGGGCGCTCAGGACGGTGACCGCGAGGCCGATGGCCAGCTGTGCACCGGCCACGCGGGGGTGCACCGAGGCGAAGTTGGCGCGGATCTTGGCGGAGGTGTCCTCGGCCGCCCAGCGCACGGCCTCCCTGCTGAAGTCGGTGAGTGCCGCCCCCAGCGCGGTTCCGGCCCGCGTGTACTGCACCCAGGCGGCGAGGAGTTCGTCCTGCGCCGCCGTCCGGCCGGCCGGGCCGGGCCGCCCCCTCAGCCCGGTACAGGCGGCGCGCAGGCGCGCCTCCGCACCGCCGAGCCGTGTGTAGGCCTCCGAGAGCACGGCCATGCCGGCGGTGGGGCCGCTTCCGGCTCCCTTGGCGTGGATCTCGTAGAGCTCGATGAACTTCGGTTTGACGACGCGGGTGTGGGCGGTGAGGACCGCTTCCATCTGGCAGAGGGTCTTCTCGGTCATTCCCGGGTCGGCGGCCGCGGCCGCTTCCCACTCCCGCGTCTGGGCCTTGGAGATCGCCAGGGCGGCGTTGCTCCGCTGCCTCGCCCGGACCTTCTCCTCCGGCACACCGCCGCGGAACCACGACCCGCTCCCCCGCTCGGCCTCCAGCTCCGCCCGGGCCCTGCGCTTCTCCTCCTCCAGCCAGGCGCGGACCTTCCCGCACTCCTCGAAGAAGGAGAGCCCGATCAGCAGGTTCCAGGACTCCAGCCGTTTCCCTGCCGCCGGAAGTGCGGTGAGCGTCTTGCGCAGGCTCCCCGTCCGTGCGTACCCCTGGCCCAGTTGCAGCCAGAGTGCGAGGTCGGCCCGGCTCTTGGCCGGGTGCGCATGGGCGTACCACCGGTTGAAGAGGTCCGTCCAGGGCTTCCCGTGCCTCAGGAGATCGCGGACGTCCCGGGGGCGCTTCGTCATGACGAAGTCCAGGTCCGTCCCCGGCGGTACCCATGGTGGAGCCGGCACGTACGTCCTCCCTGTCTCCGGTTCGCGCCCGCGTCCCTTCCGGAACGGCGGGTGCGGGGGCGACGGATTCACGCCTCCCTCGCGTCATGACAGCAGCGGCACCGCCGCGGGGGCAGGGGCGTTGGGGCAGCCGTTCGGCCGGACAGGACGGGCCCGACGGACCGTCCAGATCCGGACACCACCATTCCGCTTCGCACCGGCGGAGTTGGGCGACACGGCCGGTCTGCGCGAGCCTGACCACCGATCCGGGCGGAGCACGCCGACCGTGCCCGGATACGTGGTCGGGCCTCCGGCCCGCCGACCATCCGTACGGACAACACGTCTTGAAGGAGTTCCCCCTTGGCAAGGACCATTTCCACGGTGACCGCTTCCGCGCTCGTCTGCGGCACCCTGATGTTCTCCGCTCCGCTCGCCGCCGCGGCGCCTTCCGGTACCGCGCCGGCCGACGGCGGCGCGGGGGTACACGTCCGCGTGGACCAGCGGTTCGCGCTCGAAAACCTGGTGGAGTCGTGGATGCCGGGGCGGGGCGGCCCCATGAGAGTGCTGGTGCTCGCCTCGGAGCCGGCCGTCGCCGAGCAGGAGGGCTCCGTGTTCTTCCTCTACGACCCGGTCCGATCGGCTCAGACGGGCCCGATCTGGCTCAGCGGGGACACCGCGGCCACCTCCGTCGACCACTGGAGCGACGTCGCCTTCTCCTACCCCGCTCCCGGCACGAAGCGGCTGGAAGTGCGCTACGGCCTGCCCGGGAACCCTCTGGCGGCGCCGGTCGTCGCCTCGGTCACCGGCACTCGCTGAGGCCCCGGACCAGTCCCCCGCCCGGCCCGTGGGGCCACGCCCCGCGGGCCGGGCGGGTGAGCCGCGTCACCCCCTCGGACCCCCCGACAGGGGGAGGGTGTGCCCCGCGTCACGTCCGTAGTGTCGATTGCGTCAGAGAGGCCGGAAGGCCCCGATGCACGAAGAGGACGACCGGGAAGTCCGCGACATGAGAAGCATGCGCGGCCGTAACGGCAACCGCTCATCCGGACACAAGGTCCGGCGGTAACCAATCCGCGAGTAGACCCGTGCGGCACATCCCGACGTCCCCGAGCGCATCACCGTCCCTCCCCTCCGGACACGGGCCGACCACGCCGCCGAGGCCGTCGGCCGACGACCATCCGATGCCGGATCCTTCGGGCACGCACCCGCCCGCCCACCGGCACGGAACGCGACGGAGAGGACACCCATCGTGAACACCACGCCCTCCCCCGGCCCGGCCGGCCGGCCGAAGACCCGGTTCCTGATCTCCTGCGCCGTCGCGGGCGTCCTCTGCGGGACGGCGGTCTCCGGTGCCTGCCAGGCCGGGGCCTCGCCCCGGACGGCGCCGACCGCCGCCGTCGCCCCGCAGAGCCCCTCAGCCGCCGCTCCCGGGCCGGTCCGAACGGTGGACTTCATCGCACATCCCGACGACGACCTCTATTTCATGAATCCGGACGTCCGGCACTCCATCGCCGACGGCGCGGCCCTGACCACCGTGTACCTGACCTCCGGGGAGGCGGACGGGCGCAACATCGGCGGCCACGAGGAGAAGGTGCTGGCTGCCGAGGGGCGGCTGCCCGCTCCCGACAAGCCGCTGTACGCCGAGGCGCGGCAGAACGGCATCCTGGCCGCCTACGCCCAGATGGCCACCCGCGACCCCGCCAGCCCCTGGCGCCGCTCCGTCATCAGTACGGCCGGCGGGGCGCGGGCCGAGGTCGACGTCCTCGCCGCGAAGCCCTCCGTACAGCTGGTCTGGCTGGAGATGAGGGAGGCGGAGTCGGTCCACGGCAACGCGCCGTGGAGCCTGCACGGCCTGTGGGACGGCCGGACCCGCGTCATCCGCTCCCAGCTCATCGCGGGCAGCCCCGTCACGAAGCCCTTCACCTACACCCGCAGCCAGGTGGTCGCCACCCTCACCGGCCTCCTGGAGAAGTACCGTCCGACCCTGGTCCGGACCCAGGACCCGACTCCGGGCAAGAACCCGAAGGCGGACCACCAGGACCACATCTACGGAGCCCGGTTCGTGCAGGCCGCCCTCGACCGGTACGCCGCCGCCGTGCCGTTCCCGGACCGGCCGCACTTCACGGTCCAGAACTACCTCGGCTACCAGAGCGGCGCCTTCGCCGACGTGCTCGACCCGGCCGCGGCCCGTACGAAACTGGGCTTCCTGAAGACGTACGCCTGGACGGGCCGGCCCGACGACTGCGACAGCACCGCGGGCTGCGGTGACCTCAAGGTGGCGCAGAACCCCTCCGGGTACCACTGGAGCGACGACATCCGCTACGCCCGCGGCAACAGCACCTCGTGGACCGCCGTGACACCGCACGACGGCGACTGGGCGTTCTCCGTCCTGGACGGGCAGATGGCCGCCTGGCACAGCGCCGGCCCGGGCCGCGGCTGGTCCGGACCGGCGCTCCTGCCCGGAACCGGGCTGGACCAGGGCGCCCACGCGGTCGTCCTGCCGGACGGGCGGGTCGCCGTGTTCGCCAGCCGGACGCTCATGGGTTTCGGCTCCGCGGCGGCGCACTACACCCGCGAGCTCGTCTACACGGTGGAGCGGACCGCGGGCGGCGACGCGTTCGCTCCGTGGAACTCCCTCGGCGCGCCCGCGACGGGCAACACGCAGGGAACCCTCGCCTTCAGCGCCCCCGCGGTGACCGTCGGCAAGGACGGGCGACTGAGCGTGTACGTCCGTGACGGCGACTACACCCTGCGGGCACGGACCCAGTCGGGCAGCGGCTGGTCCCCCTGGCGGCGCCTGGGCGGTTCCGGCCTGCACGGCGACCCGGTGGCCGCGACCGCGGCCGACGGCACCGGATACGTCTTCGCCCCCACGGCCGGCTCCGTCCTGGCCTGGACCACGGGCCCCGGCGGGGCGCCGCTGCGGGCGGTCCCCACCGGCCTGCCCGCCACCACCCTGCCGCTGACGGCCGTCGCCGACGGCAACGGCGTCCGGCTGTGGTTCCGCAGGCCGCAGTCGGGCGATGTCCTCACGGCCACCGCGCACACGGGTCCGCGGGGACTGCTGGTCTCCGCCGTCGGCGACCTCGGCGACACGGGCGGCTACGGCCCGGTGACCGGATGCGGCAGCCTCGTCGCGGACCGCGACGGCACCGGCACGCTGGCGGCCGGGGACGGCGCCGGCGACCGGTGGGCGGACGGCGGCCCCGTCTTCGACGGCGCCCCGGCGGCCCTGTGCACGAGCGACGGTCCGTCCGTCGCGGTCATCGGCGCGGACGCGGCCCTCCACATCACCGATTTCCCCGCCGCGGCCTCGGCTTCCGCTTAGGGACCGGGCCGGGGCCGCGCCGCACACCGGCCGCGGGCGCCCGCCAACGGCCCGACCGCGGCTGCCCCATGAGGTGCCCATCCGCCTCTTGTCCCAAATGTCACCCGGCTGGCTCCATGGGAGGCGGTGCACCGAAGCGCCGCCCCATGCCACGGCAACACGGAGACGACATGGCAACTGGCACGGTCAAGTGGTTCAACAGCGACAAGGGATTCGGTTTCATATCCCGTGCCGCCACCCCCGGAAATCCTTATCCCGCCGATGTGTTCGTCCACTACAGCGCCATCGTCGGCAAGGGATACCGTGAGCTCGTGGAGGAAGAGCCCGTGTCCTTCGACGTCGAGAACGGGCCCAAGGGTCCTCAGGCGGTCAACGTCGTCCGCACCTCCCGCGACAAGCAGAAGCCGGGCTGACTCCCGCGTCCCCCCGGGAGGGTCCGGTCGCAGGGCCTCCTGCCCGACGGGACCGGACCAGGATGGCGGAACGTGCGGCCGAAGCACGAACGGCCGCACCGAGAGGCGGACTTGTGGGCGCCCTCCGCCCACCGTAGGGCCGGGGCGGCACGGAGCGGAATTCCACTTCCTGGCTCACATCCACTGCGGGCGAACGGCGTGCTGCCCACGTCAAGCCGGTAATGGTTGCGCCAGGGGTCCGGCGCCCGGCCCGGAGGCGGCACCATGACGACGGAAGGATCATCCGACATGAGCATCCGATCGACCACGGACGCCGGTGCGCAGGCGATCGGTCCACAGCCGGGATCGGTCGTCTCGTCGAGCCTGCTGATGCAGGACTGCCTGGCGCCGGGCGGAGTGGACGCCGCGGCCGGGGAGAACCGGATCGCCCTGTTCGCGAACCCGTTCGCGAACGGCGCGGAGGAAGCCCTCGTCATCAGCGCCGAGGGTGTCCTGACCTGGCTGCGGCGCTCGGAGAACACCGGATCCGGGTGGGAGCAGACCCCGGCCCTCCTCTCCGGCACCTCGGCCCCGGTGCGGGCGCAGGAGGTCGTGGTCGTCGTCCACCCCTTCGACCTGAGCGTGTGGGCGCTGTACACCAGTCCGCCGGGCGACGGCGCCTGCACGCTGGCGGCCGCGCGGCTGACCGGGACGAGTGCGAACGGGCTGACGGCGAGCCGGTGGCAGGCGGCGGATCCCCTGGTGTCCCCGGTCCCGGTCGTCGGCATCTCGAAGCTGCGGCTCTTCTACGACGGGACCACCCCGCACGTCTTCGGCCTCAACCCGGTCGGCGACCACTTCTGGCACATACGCGCCGGAAGCGCCCGTACGACCGTCCCGGCCTTCGAGGTGAGCACCCCCTCGATCCCGGTCCTGGCACCGGGCGCCGACTACGTCGGCCTCGCCGGTCCGTCCTCGTGGACGCTGTTCGTCCAGCAGGGTGAGGACCTGGTGAGGATCGACGCCGGCGGCACCCCCTGCGTCATGGCCTCGGACGTGGCGCAGTTGGTGGGCGCCTACCAGGGACCCCCGGTCTACTACGGGGGCATCGGTTTCGGGGTGGTCCATCTGGACACCTCCGGCGGGCTCGTCACCACGAACGTGCTGAACACCGATCAGGGACCGGGCTGGTACAGCAACGTCACACCGGGGCTGGGCTTCTCCACGGCGCGCGCGTGGGCGGACGCCAACCGGATGCTGCACGTCTACGGACTGGACTCCGTCGGCACCCTCCAGGTCCTGCACCAGAGCAGCTGGGCGAACGGCGGACCGGCCTGGTCGCAGACCTCGACCGCCACGGGTGCGCCGGCGCCGATGGCGGTACGCATCCGGCCCGGCGTCCTGGAGTACGCGCTCGACCCCTTCCCCGACTCCCTGCCCAACCAGCTGATCAGGCAGGATGACGCCTCGGCGGCGAACCAGTGGTGCGTGGCCGGCCAGGACCTGCTGTCGGCCCGGTGGTCGCAGGAGTCTGTGCGGCTGCCGGTGACGGACGCCCCGGCCCCGGTCACCCACTACGTCTCCGACATCACGCTGCTGGACACGGCGGGGGTCGCGATGCCGGGCCGGACCCTGAACGTGTCGGCGCAGTCCAGGGTGGAGCTCGTCTCCGACGGGGTCTCGTACCTCGTGGGGCCCGAACGCGCCGCCCGGCTGACCACCAACGCCCTGGGCCGGATCACCGTCGCGACCGCCGCCCGGTCCCTTGCTCCACCGGCCCTGCGCGTCGACGCTCCCGGACTCGCCGACGGCGTGTCCGTCCAGCAGGCGTCCGGCGTCCACGGATTCCTCTCCGGGACCGGCTCCCTGGCCTCCCGGGACGCCCCGTTCAGTGGTGCGTCCCTGCTCGCCGCCCGGACGGACGCAGGGCCGGTGGTCGCTCCGGGCACGACCTCGCAACAGGCCGACGGTGTCGTCGCGGCGGTGCGCAACGCCCTGGCGGCGGGGACCGGGCAGCCCCTCACCGCGCGCCCGCCCGGAAGCGCCCCGGGCCGGCGCTCTCCCGTGCACGGCTGCGCCGTCGGCCGGCTGCCGCGCACCGGCCTCGGCTACGTGGAGTTCGCGACCCCGGACGAGGCGCGGGCGTACCTCGCGGCGGTCCGGGCCCTGCCGGAATACGGCGGGATCTGGGAGGAGTTCGCCGATTTCGCGAGTGATGTGTGGGAGGGCATCCGCAACGGCGTGATCGAGGTCTGCAACGCGTTCGTCACCGGTGACGTCGGCAAGGTGTTCATCCTGCTCGGCGAGAAGATCGTGGAACTCGCCGACTTCGCCATCGACGACTTCGACAGCGCGGTGCACCTGGCCGAGGCCGCGCTCCGCACGGTGGTGCAGGACATCGGCCGGGTGGCGGACTGGCTGAAGGCCGTGTTCGACTTCGGCGACATCTGGGACACCAAGAAGGCCCTGGAGTCGGCGACCTCTGAGGTCATGCCCCTCTGCGCGGCGACGTTCCGGCACTTCGAAGGGCTGGCCGACGACTGGTTCTCCGGCAGGAGGGCCGAGGTCACCGCCGAGTTCACGGCGCTCAAGGAGCGGTTCGCCCAATCCAGGGCGGGTGACTTCGCCAACGTCCAGCCGCTGCCCGCGACCGCCGCGGGCACCGTGCCCGCCGTCCGGGACCTGACGCAGGATCCGCAGGCCGCCTGGCTGCTCAACCGGGTCATCGCCGCCTCGGGCGTGCCGGGCGCCGCCTTCCCCTCCCCGGCCGCCGACTCACCGCTGACCGCAGCCTTCGACGAGTTCCGCACGAAGGTGGACGCCACTTCCCTGGTCGCGGACCTGACCGCGGCCCTCGGGGACGTCGCCGCGGCCTGCGCCGCACTCTTCGACCCGGCCGATCCCGGCATGGCGCGGACCACCGCGGTGGCAGGTCTGCTGGAGGCGTTGGAGCAGGTGGCGCTGGCGGCCCTGGACGTGCTCGACGCGCTGGTCGACGGCCTGCTCTCGGTCCTCGCGGACATGGCGCTCGGCTTCGCCGACCTGCTGTCGGTGCCCCTCGACCTGGGCCCCGTCAACACCCTCTACACCTGGGTCCAGACCGAGGCCGGGATCGCCGTGCCCGAGCCGCTGACCGTCGGCGGGATGTCCCACCTCGTCGGCGCCTTCTTCCTCACCACGACGTACAAGGTGTTCCACGGCGCCGACTCGGCACCCTTCCCCGGCGGAGTCTTCCCGGCCCTGCCGGTCCCGCCCTGGCAGAGCGGTGGAGTCCCGGGGGAGGGCGGGGACGCGGTCGGGAGCGCGGCGGACCTGCACCGCCTCCAGGCGGTCTGCGCGGGTCTGGGAATCCTGGACTCGATCGCGAGCCTGTACGGGGACCTGGCCATCATGTGGGAATCGCGGAGCGACTGCGTCGGCACGTCCACGGCGGTGATCGCCACCGCCGCCCAGGTGTTCTCCGGCGTGATCGGCAGCGTTCCCCCGGTCGCGGGCAGGGCCTGGGCGGGCCCGGCGAGCGGTGCCCTCACCGCACAGGCGGCCCAGGTCTGCCTTTCGGGCGCGACACTGTACGCCCACATGGCGGGCGACGCGACCGCCGACACCGCGTGGTTCCAGAACCTCTCCGACGGGAAGGTCGGCCCGGTCCTCACCACGACGCTGGGGCTCGTCCAGCTCGTCTGCCTCGCGGCCGACGACTCCGCGAGCGGCGCCGGGGCCTACGGCTGGGCCGTCGACGTGCTCTCGTGCATCAGCGGTGTCGACTCGGTCCTCCGCCTCAAGACCACCGACGCCGACGAATCCTTCCCGGTCCGCGTCGGCGCCACCGCCGCCCTCAACGTGCTCACCAATCTCTCCGGCACCGTCATGGGCCTGACGGCGGCGCTGGGAGCCGCCCCGGCCATCGACTTCGATCCGGGGCGGCCGTTCCAAGGCACGGTCGGACGACCCGTCACCGGCATCGACATCAGCCGGTTCGCGGCGGGCGGCGACCAGGCGTACAACAGCCCCCTCGACGGCTACGCGTTCTCCGGACCCGCCGTGCCGGGCCTCGCCGTCGACCCGCACACCGGTCAGGTCACCGGCACTCCGACGACGGCCGGCACCTTCTCCGTCGCCTTCACCGTCTCCGACAGCAGTGCCCCTCCGCTGACGTCCGTGCCCGCGGTGACCCAGTTCGTGATCACGGCGCCGTAGCGCACCGCCTCGCGGCGACCGTGGGCGCGGCCGATGCGGGATGCACCCCGAAAGGGGTAATAGTCCGATATCTTGCAATTCGCTCGAAGGAAGGCATCGACATGATCCTGGTCACCGGAGCCACCGGAATGTTCGGCAGCCGCATCGCCAACAGGCTCGCCGAAGAGGGCGTACCCGTGCGGGCCCTGGTCCGCGACCGCGCCAAGGCCGAACGCCTCCTGGCGGCGGAAGTGGACGTCGCCGTCGGCGACATGGACGATCCCGCGACCCTGCCCCCGGCGCTGGACGGCGTCGGCACCGTCTTCCTGGTGTCGCCGATGGACGAGCACGTCTACACGCGGGAAAGGGCCGTGATCGACGCGGCCGGGGCGGCGGGTGTCCGCAGGATCGTGAAGCTGCACGGCTGCGTCCGCCACGACGGCGACCCCCTCGACGAGCTCCACCAGGCGTCCATCGCCGCCCTGCGGGCCAGCGGTCTGGAGTGGGCGCTCGTGTCGCCCAACTCGGTGATGGAGACGAGCCTGTTGCCGCATGCGGACGCGGTCCGTGACAGTGGGGAGCTCTGGGCCTGTGCCGGCGACGGCCGGGTGGGCTTCGTCGCCGCCGACGACGTGGCCCGTGCCGCCGCCGCGGTCCTGACCTCCGACGGGCCGTCCGGGAAGAACTACGAGATCACCGGGCCGCAGGCGCTGTCCATGACCGACATCGCCGTATGCGCCTCGGCGGCCCTGGGACGGCCGGTCGCCTACCACGACGTTCCCGAGGCGGACTTCCGCGCCCTGCTGGTGGGCATGGGGCTGTCGCCGCAGGAGGCGGACTTCGGCGTGATCCTCCACATGCGTGCCTGGCGTGAGGGGAAGGCGGAGCTGGTCACCGGGACGTTCGAGAGCCTGACGGGTTCCGAGCCCACCCCGGTACGGGAATGGTTCGACCGGTACCGGCAGGCGTTCGTCTGATACCGCCGGTGTCGTCAGGCCGCCGCCGGGCCCTGAGCCCCGTCGCCCGGGGCCGCGACGGGCAGGGGCAGCGCCAGTGCCCCGCTGACCGGACTGACGTGGGTGACGTACATGACCACCGGCTCGTCCCCGTCGTTGCGGCCGAGGTGGGCATGGATCATCCCGGCGGGTTCCAGGAAGGAGGTACCGGCCGGCCGGACGTCGACGCGGCCGATCGCGTCGTAGTGGGTGAGGCTTCCGCGCACCACCGTGACCAGCACGTCGGCGGGGTGGTAGTGCCAGCCGGTCTCGAAGCCCGGCGGGATCACGATCCGCTGGACCACCGTGCGGGAAGGACCGCCGCGCGTCGGCGGCTCGAAGCACGGGCCGACGCCGCCGAGCCCCGGGATCCCGGTTTCGACGGGGTCGGCGCACACCTCCTGGATCGTCGCCGAGGTCTGCCGGTTCTGCCTGCCGGTCAATCGAGTCACTTCCTTCTGTTCCGGCGGTCCCCCCCGGGAAGGACCGGGTGGGGGACCGAGGGGCGGTGCGTCCAGGGTGCTCCGCGTCACCGGCCGATGCGGTCCACCGTTCGGCCCACGCGACGGATGGTCCCGGGGCGCCGTTGCCGTCCCGCACGGGAGCAGCGAGGCAGGAACGGTCGGACGGGCGGGACGGTCCGGATCCGCGCGGCCCGACCGGCCTGGCCCAACCGGCCCGGCAGCGCGCGCCCCGGGACGAGGCCGCCGGGGGACCGCGCGCACACCCGGTACCGGCTCCGATCGGTGGATGGGGCGGCCGGTCCGCGACTGATTGGCTGCTGTGGTCCCGGCACCCTGCGCGGTTGGCACCGGCCGGGTCCACCCCGCCCCGGCCGGTGCGAACCGGCGCGGGCCCGCGACACCCCGCAAGGACCACCCGATGACCCACGACACACCGCCCCGGAACAACGGGAGAAGGCTCTGGCTCCCGCGCTGGAACCGGCGCCGCCGCGCCGCGCCCCCCCGGCCCCGCCGTACAGGCTGGCGCCGCTGGATCCCCCGATGGCCCTGGGTGCTCGGCACCTCGCTCGGTCTGCTCGTGGCGGGCATAGGCGCCGTGATCACCGGCTACATGGTGGTCGACGTGCCCGACGCGGCGAACGCGGCCGCCACCGCGCAGAGCAACGTCTTCCTCTACTCCGACGGGTCCCTGCTGGCCCGCACCGGCGAGTTCAACCGTCAGAACATCCAGCTCTCACAGGTGCCCAAGAGCGTGGCGGAGGCCGTACTGGCCGCGGAGGACCGGGGGTTCTACACCGAACCCGCCATCGACCCGCAGGCGATGCTGCGCGCCGCCTGGAACATGGCCACCGGCGGCCCCGCCCAGTCCGGTTCCACCATCACCCAGCAGTACGTCAAGAACACCTACCTCGGCCAGGAACAGACCCTCACCCGCAAGGCCAAGGAGCTGATCATCGCGGTCAAGCTGGGGAACGAGGAGTCCAAGCAGGACATCCTCCAGGGGTACCTCAACACCAGCTACTTCGGGCGCAACGCGTACGGCATCCAGGCCGCCGCCCAGGCCTACTACGGCAAGAACGCCTCGCAGCTGACCACGGCCGAAGGCGCGTACCTGGCCACGCTGCTGAACGCCCCGAGCGCACTCGACGTGCGGACCAATCCGGACGCCCGGCCGCAGGCCGTGGCCCGGTGGAACTACGTGCTCGACGGCATGGTCAAGGAGCACTGGCTCGACCAGCACGAACGGGCCGCCATGGCTTTCCCCGATCCCATCGACCCGACACCGCCGTCCGGACTGTCGGGACAGCGCGGCTACCTGGCCAAGGCCGCCGAGCAGTACCTGCTGGACAACAAGGTGGTGACGAAGGACGAGCTGGCGCGCGGCGGCTACCAGATCACGACCAGCATCGACAGGAAGCGCGAGGACGACTTCGTGCGGGCCGTCCAGGAGAACGTGAACTCCAAGCTCGACCCGGCACGGGCGGCGGACCGCAACGTGCGCGTCGGCGGGGTGTCGATCGATCCGGCGACGGGCCGGGTGGTCGCCCTGTACGGCGGCATCGACTACACCAAGCAGTTCGTCGACAACGCCACCCGGCACGACTCCACGGTCGCCTCCACCTTCAAGCCGCTGGTGTTCGTCTCGGCCCTGGCCAACCGCTCGCACACCCAGGACGGTCAGCCGATAGGCCCCGACACGATCTACAACGGTGACAGCAAGACACCGGTCAAGGGCTCGCCCGTGCCCTACGCGCCGGAGAACGAGGACGATGTGTCGTACGGTCCCATCACCGTCAGCACGGCCACGGACAAGTCGGTGAACTCGGTGTTCGCGCAGATGGCCGTCGACGTGGGGCCGGCCAAGGTGAAGGCGACCGCCGTGGCCATGGGCCTGCCGGACGACCTGTCCTCCTTCGGCGCCGACCCGTCGATCGCCCTCGGCGTCGCCCAGGCGAGCGTCCTCGACATGACGCAGGCGTACGCGACGATGGCCGCGCACGGGAAGCACATCCCGTACACCCTGGTCGACTCGGTCACCCGTGGCGGGGAGAAGCTGAGCCTGCCCGACCGGGAAGCGGTCCAGGCGGTGCCCCGGGAGGCGGCGGACACCGCGACGGCCATGCTCCGGGGAACGGTCGCCAACGGCACCGCCAAGGCGGCCGGCCGGATCGGACGGCCGACGGCCGCAAAGACCGGCACGGCGGAGAACGACCAGGCGGCGCTGTTCGCCGGGTACACCCCCGACCTGGCGACGGTCGTCTCCGTCATGGGCCAGGACCCGGACAGCGGGCAGCTGCGCCCCCTGTACGGGGCGCTCGGCCTCGAGAGGGTCAGCGGCGGTGGGCCGCCGGGCGCGGTGTGGGCCGCCTACACCAAGAGCGCCCTGGAGGGCAGCGCCGCGGTGCCCTTCGACCTGAAGATGATGAGCGGCATCACCCCGACTCCGCCGCCCACGACCCCGCCGCCCACGACTCCGCCGCCCAGAAGGACACCGCCGCCGACGACACCGCCGCCGACGCGCACGACGCAGCCGCCGTCGGGCCCGACCGCGACCACCGGTCCCGACCCGACGCCGCCGGCCACCGGCGGGCCGGACGACGGCCCGTCGCCCCCCGCCCCGCCGGACGGCGGCGGAAACGACCCGGGGTTCCCCGACGACGGCGGGGGAGCCGGCACCGGGTGAACGCGGCCGGGTGCCGTCGGCTCAGCCGACGGTGAGCTTCAGGCTCGTCGGTGCGTCGGAGTTCGGGAGGATCATGACCGAGCTCCCGTCGTGGACGTCGTCGTAGGGAAAGGCGTAGGCGAGGCCGTCGAGGCTGATGGAGTGGAAGAAGGCCGCGTAGTCGTTGAAGGGGACCCCGGTGTCCCTGGCGTAGTACCGCGAGGCGTCCGACCAGGTGGCGGTGTCGTTCAGCGCCACGCCCCGGTTGAAGGCGGCGCACAGGCGGGCCTCGACGAACTTCTCGGTGTCGCTGCCCGTGGCGAGTGAGCCCGAGCAGGCCGCAACGTCCGCCGTCGAGGGCTTGTCGACGTGGCCCGTGTCCACCGCCACCTCCTCGTTCCCCTCCTTCCGGAACGTGGTGAAGGCCAGCTGCGAACGGCCGTCGGCGCCCGCCCGCACACCGCCGCGGTAGGTGGTGTCACCGTCGGTCAGGGCGAACCCCGAGGCCCACCTGTCCCACGCCTCGTCCACCGTGGCGTCGAAGTAGTGCGCGGAGGCTCCGCCGGGCCGGAAGTCCGCGGAGGACCGGGGAGCGGTGATGTGGGTGCCCGGCGCGTCCAGCAGCTTCTTGAAGGCCGGACCGACGTCGGGGGAGTTCTCGTACTCCTCGATGACGGCCCCGGCCGTCCTGCCCGCGATGCCGACCTTCCGGTCGAAGTGCGACGCGCCCTGTTTGAGTTCGGCGGTCATCGAGACGGAGAAGCCGTCGACCTGGGTGGTGTTGCCGCCGAAGGCGATCCTTCCGTGTGCGTAGGTGAACTCGAAGAAGTCGTAGCGGGTGTCCCGGTTGGGGTCCCGGGGGTTGTTGCGGTCGGGCTGGCCGTACCCGGAGTCGTCGTGCCGGCCGGACCCGTTCTGCGCCGCGTCCATGTACAGCGGCCGGTCGGAGACGAAGATCCGGCCGCCCTCCATGTGCGGGGGAAGGGTGATGCCGTTGGCGCCGCCGGCGACCTTGAAGGACATCTTCGGATAGGCCTTGCCGTCCTTGTGGTCCGCGGCCCGGTCGCCGTCGGCGGGGTGGTGGACGGGGGCGGTCGTGCCGTCGGGCTTCACGAAGGAGTAGTGGCCCGGGGTCACCTGGCCGACGACGGTGAGGTAGAGGTCCTTGCCCGAGGGGTTGTCGACCGTGAGGGGGAAGGATCCGGCCGGGCCCGCCACCGGGGCGGCGGCACGGGCGAGGGTGGCGCCGGCGATCGAGGCGGTCGGCAGGGTGAGGAGGGCGGCGGCGCAGGCCGTGGCCCGCAGGGCCGTGCGCCGCCGGCCGGACCGCCGGGCGAGAAGTCGGGAGTTCATGTCGTCCTTCGCTTCGAATGGCTTGGGCAGCGTCCCATGATGGTGCCGCCCGATCGGACAAAAGTGCCCAGAAGGGCATACACGGGGTCGTCTTCATCGGTCCGATGGGGCATCGCGGGTTCCTTACGGGCGCGCGCCGAGCCGGGAAAGGGGCCCGTCCACCTGCGCGTTGGGGTGCCCCGCGGGGCCGGACGCGCCTGCTCGGCCGCCCTAGTGTGGCCGCAGGTCCGCAACCGCACGGGACCACCGCGGGACCACGTGATCCCTACGAGGAGGACGCAGATGTCCCAGAGCTCCGACTGGCTCGGCAGGCTGTTCCCCCAGGACGCGGAGCTGCTCGACTGGTCCGCTTGCGCGCCGCTCGTCGGCGGGGCGGGTTCCGCAGGGCTCACCCTCCACGGCGTACTGAAGTTCTCCGATGTCGACCTCGCCCTCGAAGCGGAGATCGACGCGGTACGGGAGGGCGCGGGCTGGACCGCCGTCGCGATCCGCCTCGCCCAGGATCCCGGCTGGGAGGACAGCACGTGGAACCGTCCCGAGCAGGATCCGCGCGCCTCGTCGGACGCCAAGGACCGGGTGCCGCGCATCCGGCTCCTGGCGCGCTTGAACCTGTTCCTCCTCGAAGTCCCGTACGCGTACGAGGAGGAGTACGTCAGTCCGCTCCACCAGGAGGGCCGGGTGGACTTCGAGGCGGTGGGCGCCGGGGAGCTGAACGAGGCGCTCCAGGACGCGCTCCGCGACATCTGATCCGGCCCCGGCGAGCGGCGGCCCGGTGTGCCCGTCCAGGGGTGCCGGGGCTGCGGTGCGGCCCGCCCCGTCCCGGTTCCCGGCCGGGCGGCCCGCGCGCCGCGGGCCGCCCGGAACCGTCCACGGCCCACCGGAGGGGGCGTCCGGGGACCGTCGGAGCTCCCGCCGGTCCATGCCGTGTCCCCGGGCGGGAGCCCTTTCCCATCCTCCGCCTCGAAGGCCCCGGGCACAGCGGCGGTTCGGGCAGCTGATCGGGCAGGGGGCTCCGCCGCGTGCCGTCGAGGGCCGTCAGCGGTCCCGGCCGCCGCCGAAGAAGAAGCGGCGCACGGTGGAGCCGACCGAGGAGGCGGAGCGCTGCCGGTGCCTGCGGCGGCTCGGCGGGGCGGGATCCCGCCGGCTCCCGCCCCTGCGCCCGGCCCCTCGCCCGGCCGTCGCGCCACCCGGCCGGGACGTGCCGCGCGGGGCCCCGGCGCCGCGGCCCGCCGCCGCCTCGGACTCCTCCCGCACGTCCTCCGCCAGGTTGCGGGCGGAGCGGCGCAGTTCCTTCTTGCCGTCCTCGATCAGGAACCTGAGGACGGCGGGAGACTCCTCGGGCAGGGGGTGCCCGGCGGCGGCCCAGGTGGAGGGCCACTCGGGGCCCATGAGCCCGAGGACCGTGCGGACCGCCTCCAGTACGCCGAGCAGCCGGGCCACGGCGTCGCGGTAGGCCTCGCCGTCGGTGGCCCGGTGCTCGTACAGCCGCGCGACGGCGGCGGCCCGGTCGCGGAACTCGGGGTAGCCGTCACGCAGCACGGAGCTCGCCCGCCAGGTCTCCAGCGCGGTCAGCGGGCGGGCGAAGGCGCTCGCCGGCCAGCCCTCCGCGGCCATCGCACCGACGAGCGCCCGCAGCTCGGCGAGGCCCGGCAACGTCAGCGGGGCCGGCGGCTTCGAGCGTTTGGGGAGGCCTGCCCGCACGGCTCGCAGGGCGGAGTTGCCCGGAGCCGCAGGCCTGCCCATGTTGGGGCTGCGCGTGCTGCCCTCCCAGTTGAGGAACGTGCGCAGTTCCCGGCGCTCGGCCTCCAGCATCTGCCAGCCCAGGCGCATCATGGCCCCGTAGGCGGTGGGGCCCTGGGCGGGCATCGCGTCCTCGTCGTCCCCCCATCCCGGCCAGCGGTCCTCAAGGGTGAACAGCTGCTCGGAGTAGCGGCGCAGCACCTTCTGGGCCTGGCGCAGTGCGAGGTCGTAGTCCCTTCCCGTGATGTTCCGGGCCTGGAAGCCGACGACGTAGTGCGCCGTGCGCACCGCCGTGGACGCGAGGTCGGGACACGCCTCGTGCAGTTCGTTCAGGCGGGCGAGACGTTCGGCGTTGTTCAGCGGGTCGGCGAAGGTCTCGCTGTGGCACCTGGTCCTGCCCATCGCCCAGGCGAAGTTGACGAGGTTGGCCATGACCTGGGCCACCGCCGCCTCCTCGCGCCCCCCTCCCTGCCGGGCGGCGGCCCCGGGGTCGCCGCCCTGGGGGGCCCGGACGATGCGGCGAACGGAGCGCCGCAGGTCCTGGCAGCCGAGGCGGATCATGTGGGCGAAATGGTCGGGGCCGGTGCCGTCGTCCAGGTTCCAGCCTTCGGGCCAGCGCTCCATCGCGCCGAAGCGGGAGCCGATCCGGTGCAGTTCGGCGCGCAGCGCGGCGACGCTCCGGCAGGCCTCACCCCTGGAGTGGGCGGCGGCGGGCTCCAGCGCCGCGTCCGCCCGGGCCGCCGCTTCGGCGAGGGAGCCCAGCGAGGGCAGGGCCGCCCAGTGGTGTGCGTAGCGCGCGGGAGTGGAGAGCTGGGTCAGGGTGATCGCGCCGGAACGCACGGCGTTCACCAGGCCTTGTACCGCCTCGTCGAGCTCGGGCGCCTCCTCCTCGGCGGGCGCCGCACGGCCGCTTTCACCGGGCGGATCCGCCGTCCAGCCCGGCGTGTCGTCCGGCGGCGGGGCCGCTCCCGCGTGTTCGACGTACATCCAGCGTCCGGCGGTGCCGTCGTAGCCGCACCAGTGCCGTTCGCCGTAGCGGCTCAGTGCCCGGAAGCGGGGCGGGCGGCGCTCCCAGCGCGCCGACTCCCCGGGGCGGCCCTCGCTGCGGACGTACACCTGGGTGTCGGACCGGGTGTCGAGGGCGCACCAGATGTCGCCGTCCCATGGGGTGATCCCGGTGTAGCGCCGCTCCGGCCGGGCGGCGGGAGCCGCGGAGGGGTTCGCGGGGGCAGTCCCGGAGGCCCCCGGGAGTACCCGCTCCTGCTCCCACAGCCGGCCCGCCGCCGTCAGCAGGGCTTCGGCCTGCTCGTTCTCGTCCCCCATGACGCGCAGTTCGGTCAGCACGAAGGCCCGCAGGCTGTCGGGGTCCTGGAACCCGAGCAGCAGGTTGTCGACGTCCTCCTGGGAGACGCTCCTGCGCGCGGCCTCCTGGGCGATGGAGCTCCAGGGAGCGGGGCTGTTCTCGCAGGCGCCGCGGAAGTCGGGATCCCCCAGCAGCCTCATCAGCTCTCGCTGCCGGTCCGTCAGGCGATCGAGAGCCGCCACGTCGACCCCGAGGTACGACCTGCCTTCCACGCACGCTCCCTGTCCGACTCCGGCCCCGTACGCGGCACGATAGGCCGTTCCCGCCGAAGCCGGTAGCGCGGGCGGGACAGTGAATCGGCCACACGTCACTGCCCGGAAAGGCAGACGCCGGCGGATACGCCGGAACCACTGGACATTCGGGCTGAATTCCCGGACGCCTCCACCGATCGGACCCCCTGATCGGACATTGTTCCCGGGTCTTTGGTCCCTAATGTTCCAACAAAAGAATCTCCATGAAAATACCCGCACAAGCCCTTTGACCTGCACTTTTTAACAAAAGGTCTTTCGATGTCGACCTATCGGGCGTGTAGGAAGCACCGGAACCGAACCCGGAAGAATGGCACTCATGGCTGGCGTGCCGGAAATCGTCCGGCCCACAGGAGGGTTTCACCATGCGCAAGGCACTCATCATTTCGGCGCTCGCTGCCACCGCGGCAATGGCCATCGGCTCCCCGACCGCCGCTTTCGCGGCCGACGCAACTCCGACCGCCGTGGCAAGCCCTCAGGCGTCCCAGTCGCCGTCGGACAAGGAGAATTCCGTCACCCTGGACAAGTCGACGGCTCGTCCCGGTGACACGGTGAAGACCACGCTCCACGGACCGGCGCTGACCGACGTCAAGGTCACCGGCGAGGTCCTCACCAACACCTCGGTCTTCCAGAACATCTACGGCCAGGGGACCGTGGCGGCGAACGCCAAGCCGGGCCAGCACAAGGTGACGATGACGGGCAAGGACGCGAACGGCAAGGAGGTCTCGGTCAGCACGACGCTCACCGTCAGCGACGGGACCCCGGCCGACACGGGCACCCTGACGATGACCCCGGGCGAAGGCGCGGCCGGCAGCAAGGTCGGCCTCTCGCTGAAGATCGGCAAGGGCACCCCGCCCAAGGGCGTCACCGTGAACTCCAAGGCCTTCGGCGGATCCGTCAACCTGACCCAGGGCAAGGACGGCGTCTGGTCCGGCACGGCAAAGGTCGCCGAGGTGAAGAACGGCGACTACGACGTGGCCGCCGTCAGCAACATCCCGGGCACCAAGGCGTTCGCCACGGGCAAGTTCAAGGTGAACAGCAAGACGCCGGTCACGCCGCCGACCCCGATCCCCAGTGAGAGCCCGGTCCCGAGTGAGGGCCACGTCATCCCGAAGGGCTCCGTGAACACGGGTATGTCCCCGGCGGGGTCCTCCACCCCCACGGCGGAGATCGTCGCGGGCGGTGCCGCCGCGGCCGCGGCGGCGGGAGCCCTGGCCCTGGCCCTGCGCAAGCGCACCCGCGGCAACAACGGCTGAGCCAGGCCCTTCCAGGGCCCTTCCACGGGTCCGTCCGCACCGGGCACCGCTCCGCGGCGGTGCGGAACTCGTTCACGGCGTAGGTGGTTTCCCAGGCGAAGTTAAGCGCGAGCGCGGCGACGGGCATCGCGTACGTCCGGTCC